>JAOUEA010000032.1 GCA_029858935.1 Actinomycetota bacterium | reverse complement strand
CGTCGAGGAGGCGGCCGAGAAACAGCGGCGGCACGCAGGTGCCTCCTTCGTGACACCTGACGGCGTGCTGGTCGGTCCCTCGGTGATCCACACCGCGAAGGAGGCCGACGCTCGGGCGCGCGAGATTCGCGCCGAGCTCCAGGTGGTGTCCCATGATCTCTCCGCCACGGTGAACGCGTTGAGACCGAAACGGGAGCGCCTCGACGAGATCTCCGGCGAGGTGGACTTCCTGGGTGAGCAGATCGACGCCGCGGACGCCGAGATCACGGCGGTCGCCGAGCGTCTCGTCGGGCTGGAGCGCGACCTGAGCGGTCTGCGCAAAGAAGAGGAGCTGCTCGCGCAGCGGGTGACCGCGCTCGACGAGACCGTGTCGGTCTCGCGGGAACAGCTCGTCGCACTCGGACCGCTGTCCGCGGAGGCGATGCCCGAGCTGCCGGCCATGCCGCAGCCACCGGTGTCGGTCCGCGTGTCGGTCGAGACGTTGCGTCGCGAGCGCTCTGCCCACGACGGTCGTCTGTCGAGGCTGCGGGCTGAGCGGGACGAGCTCGCTGCCGGCGATCCGATGGCCATGCGCGCCGCGTTGGAGAGCGCGGAGGCGGCGCGCACCGCCGCCGAGGCCGAGATCGCGCGCGCTGATGCTGCCGCCAACGAGGCCGCGCAGGCGCGTGATGCCGCCGCCGCTGCCGAGCGCGAGGTTGCCGAGCGCGAGGCCGCCGTGAATAAGCAGTGGCGCGAAGCATCGACCGAGCTCGAACGCCTGCGGGGATCCTACGAAGGCGACGACCGAACGCGGGGCGACATCGAACGTCGCATCCGTGAGGCGGAGCGGCTGATCCGCGAGGGCTATCAGGCCGACCCGGGGGCACTGCTCGATGAGCTCGATGACGACGATTCGGTCGAAGGGCTCGAGAAACGGTCAGAGCTGGTGCAGCGTCGGCTCGCGTTGCTCGGGCGCGTGAACCTGTTGGCGACGGGCGAGTTCGAGGCGCTGGCGGAACGGCACGACTTCATGGCCCGTGAGCTCGACGACGTGAAGCAGGCGCGACGCGATCTGCTCGAAGTGATCGCGCAGGTCGACCGCGAGATCACCGAGACGTTCACCTCTGCGTACCGTGACGTGGAGGTCCAGTTCGAACGCCTGATCAAGGAGCTGTTCCCCGGCGGCGACGGCCGGCTCGTGCTCACCGATCCGGCCGAACCGCTTTCGAGCGGCATCGAGATCGAGGCCAGCCCCGGACGCAAGCGCGTCAAACGGATCTCCTTGCTCTCGGGCGGCGAGCGGTCGTTGACGGCCCTCGCGTTCCTGTTCGCCATCTTCAATGCGCGACCTTCACCCTTCTATCTGATGGATGAGGTCGAGCCCGCGCTCGACGACGTCAACCTGCACCGCTTCCTACGATTGGTCGAGGGTTTCGCAGCCGAATCACAGGTGCTGATCGTGACGCACCAGAAGCGCACGATGGAGATCGCTGCGATGATGTATGGCATCTCGCTCAACAAGGACGGCACGACGAAGGTCGTCGGGCAGACGCTCGACCGGCAGACCTCGATCGAGTCCGACGCTCGTCTCGAGGGTGAGCGTGAGACCGCCGGCGAACCGGTCATCGAAGTGCCAGAGGGCGAGCCGGTCGGCTAGCCTCCGCCCGTGACGTTCTACATCCTCGTCTTCGCAGGGCTGGCGGTGCTCGCCGTCTTTGCGTTCCTCACGATCCGCTCCTCGCGGCGGAAGGGACTACGCGAGTTAGGGCGTGAGACCCACACGGGGGCCGGGCATGTGCGCGCTCCGACGCCGATGCATCCGGCAAAGCAACGGCATGAGCCGGCCCGCCCTGAGCCGGGACCGTCCGGTGGCGGGTTCCACAAGGATGGCCTGGGGGCCAAGGTCAAGGCCTTGTTCAGGGGCGGACCCGGTGACGAGACGTGGGCCCAGCTCGAGGATCTGCTGATCAAGGCCGACGTCGGCCCGGCGGGCTCCTCCGATCTCGTCGGTCGCATCAGGAAGGGGCTCACGAACGGGGCTGATCCGGTTGCCCTGCTCCGTGAGGAGATCGTGGCGGTGCTCGGGCCAGACGAGCCCCTCGACCTGTCCGAGAGGCGTCCGGGTGTGGTGTTGGTCGTCGGGGTGAACGGCTCCGGCAAGACCACGACGATCGGGAGGCTCGCCAAACGTCTTGCAGGCGAAGGCATGACGGTCAGCCTCGCGGCCGCCGACACCTATCGCGCGGCAGCTGGCGAGCAGCTGGAGGTCTGGGCCCGGCGCGCCGGCGCTCACGTCGTGGGTCAGGATCGGGGCGCAGACCCGGGGGCCGTCGCGTTCGACGCTGTGAAGTCGGCCGCCGCTCGGGGTGCCGATGTCTTGATCGTCGACACGGCCGGTCGGCTCCACACCAAGACCCCATTGATGGAGGAGCTCGGCAAGATCAGGCGGGTGATCGAGAAGGCCGGAGCTCAGGTCGATGAAACCCTCCTCGTGCTCGACGCCCAGACGGGGCAGAATGGCATCGCACAGGCCAGGGCATTCACCGAAGCGGTCGATGTGACCGGCGTGGTGCTCACGAAGACCGACGGCTCGGCCAAGGGGGGCATCGTGCTGGCCGTTCGGGAAGAGCTCGGGCTGCCGGTCAGATTCGTCGGCGTCGGTGAGGGAGCCGACGATCTCCGGCCGTTCGAGGCCGCGACGTTCGCTGAACGCCTGCTGTCCGGTTAGTGCACGACGAGACCGAGGAGGTCGCGGTGCCCAACGCGAGGATCCTCATCGTGGAGGACCATCCCACGATGCGTGAAGCCATGCGACTCGTGCTCGAGGGTGAGGGGTTCTCGATCGGCGAGGCCGGCGACGGTCAACGCGCACTCGAGATGGTGCGAGCCGATCCGCCCGACCTCGTGTTCCTCGACATGCACATGCCGGGTTCGAGTGGCGCCGAAGTGCTCGCGGAGGTTCGTGCCGATCCGGCGACAGCGGGTGTGCGCGTCATCATCGTGACCGCGGATGGGGAGGAGGGACGAGAGCGAGCGATGGCCATGGGCGCCGACGAGTACTTCACCAAGCCATTCAGCCCCATCACGCTGCTGGACACGGTGGAGCGGGTGCTCAACGCCCCGCCGCATGAATCGGAAGCGTGACGCGGAAGGTCGAGCCGCCACCGGGCGTCGACTCCGCGACGATGTCCCCGCCGAGCGCGTCGACCAGTCGCACGGTGATCGCGAGCCCGAGCCCGGATCCCTCCGCGGAACGCGCACCCTCGGCCGTTCGGAAGAACGGCTCGAAGACCCGGGCGCGATCGTCAGCTCCGATGCCGATGCCATGGTCGATCACGTTGAAGCCGATGCGGTCCTCGCCCCGAGCCATGACCTCGACCGTGACCACGTCGCTGTCGTCGGAGAATTTCAACGCGTTCGAGAGCAGGTTCACGAGTACCTGGCCGAACCGCAGAGCATCGGACTCGATCGCCGGTGGCGCATCGGCCGAGACGCGGAGTTCGATCCGATCGCCTCCAGGGAGCTCCCTTATGAGTTGCTCCAGGCTGGGCACGAGCACGATCGGCTCATGCTCGATCGTGAGCCCCGCGTGCCCGAGGCTCTCCATCGTCACGAGATCGTCGGTGAGTCGGATCAGGCGGTCGGTCTGCACGGAGATCACCTGCAGGAACTCGGCCACTTCCTCGTCGGTGAGCTCTTCGCGCCGACGCTGGAGCATGTCGACGAAGCCGCGGATGGCGGCGAGCGGAGCCCGCATCTCATGACTGGTCACCGCCACCAGGCTCACATCGCGAAGCTCAGGCTCCCCCATACCCACCCCCGGGTAGAATCCTAGCCGTCGCGGCACCCTCAGCGTGCGTCGCCGCGACGAGGACGCCGCCCCAGACCAGACCACGAGGTTCCATGTTCGACACGCTCACCGAACGGCTCGACGGCACCTTCCGGAAGCTGCGCTCGCGCGGCAAGCTCCACCCCAAGCAGGTCGACAACGCGCTCGCCGACATGCGCACGGCGCTGCTCGACGCCGACGTCGCCGTCGAAGTCGCCGATGACTTCCTGACACGTGTACGTGAGCGCGCCCTGTCCGAGGAGGTGATGAAGAGCCTCACGCCGGGCCAGCAAGTCGTGAAGGTGGTCAACGAGGAGCTCACGGTGACGCTCGGCGGCGAGCATCGGCGATTCGAACTCGGCGGTACCCGGCCCGCGGTGGTGATGATGGCCGGGGTGCAGGGCTCAGGAAAGACCACGGCGTGCGCCAAACTCGCGAAGCAGCTGAAGCATGACGGCCGGCGACCGCTGCTGATCGCCGCGGACCTCGAGCGGCCGGCGGCGATCGAGCAGCTCCGCACGCTCGGCCGTGAGATCGGGGTCCCCGTGTGGTCCGAGGGGAAGGACCCCGTGAAGGTCGCGAAGCAAGGTGTGAAGGAAGCCGACCGCCAAGACGCCGATGTGGTGATCATCGACACCGCCGGGCGGCTGCACGTCGACGGCGAGATGATGCGGCAGGCTCGCAAGATCAAGGATGCGACGAAGCCGCACCACGTGTTGATGGCCGCCGACGCGATGACCGGCCAGGACGCGATCGTCCAAGCCCGGGAGTTCATGCGGGAGGTCGATACCACCGGATTCGTGCTGACGAAGCTCGACGGCGACGCGCGCGGCGGCGCCGCCCTCTCGATCACGGCGGTGACCGGCCGCCCGGTGTATTTCGTCGGCACTGGGGAGAAGCCCGAGGACCTCGAGCCGTTCTATCCAGACCGGATGGCCGGGCGCATCCTCGGCATGGGCGACGTGCTGACCCTGATCGACAAGGCCCAGGAGAACCTCGACGCGGCCGAGGCTCAGAAGGCCGCCGAGAACATGCTCAAGGGTCAGTTCACGTTCGAAGACTTCCTCGACCAACTGCGGCAGGTGCAGAAGCTCGGGTCGATGGGAGAACTGCTGAAGATGCTGCCCGGCGTGCCGGGCGGCAAGAACGCGATGAAGGAGATGGCCGAGGCGATCGACGAAGGCGAGCTGAAACGCGCGGAGGCCATGATCCTGTCGATGACCCCGGGCGAGCGCCGCGAACCCGGTATCATCTCCGGGTCGCGCCGCCTGCGGATCGCGAACGGATCCGGGGTGACGACCGCCGACGTCAACTCGCTGCTCAAAGATTTCCAGAGCGCGAAGAAGATGATGCGGACGATGATGGGCGGCAAGCGCATGCCCGGCGCGTTGCCAGGGACGATGAAGGTGCCTTCGGCGAAGCTGCCGAAGCGATAGATGGAAACGAGTTGAGGACGAGGCAATGTCGACACGCATCCGACTCCGGCGCATGGGCGCAACCAAGCGGCCCTTCTACCGCGTCGTGGTGGCCGACCAGCGCTCGCCGCGCGATGGTCGCTTCATCGAGAACATCGGCAAGTATCACCCGCTCGAGGATCCGAGCCTCATCGAGATCGACGAGGATCGGGCCCTGCATTGGCTGCGGGTCGGTGCCCAGCCGAGCGCTCAGGTCCGCAACCTCATGGTGAAGATCGGCATCTGGGACACGTTCGTGGCCGAGCGGCCGAACGCCGCCGGCCAAGTGAGGGTGCGCGACGCCAAGCCCGACGAGCCCAAGCTCTCGAAGAAGGCCGTCGCGAAGGCAGCCGCCGCCGCCGAGGAAGCTGCCGCGCCGGCAGCCGAGGCGCCGTCGGCCGCTGAGCCGGTCGAGGCTGCGACCGAGGCGCCCGCCGAAACCGACGCCGAAGCGCCCACCGAAACCGACGCCGAAGCGTCCGAGGAGTAGCCCGAGGTGCGCGATCTCGTCGACTTCCTGGTCAGCGAGTTGGTCGACGACCCCGACGCCGTCGAGGTCACGGAGTCCGAGGACGATCGCGGTTTCCGCTACACCGTGCACGTCGCGCCCGACGACATGGGCAAGGTGATCGGCAAGGGGGGTCGTACCGCCAAGGCGATCCGAGCCGTCGTGAGGGCTGCGGCAGCGAGACAGGATGCGAACGCGTACGTCGACATCGTCGACTGACGTGTCCGAGCCGACCGTCGTCGTCGGTCACGTCACGAAGGCCCACGGCATCCGCGGTGAGGTCGCCATCGAGGTGCGCTCGGACAATCCGGAGCGGTTCGCCGTCGGTTCCACCGTCTACGTCGAGGGCCGGGCCCTCACGATCGAGCGAGCTCATGCGCACGGCGCCCGCCTGCTCGTCAAGTTCCGCGGGGCCGACGACCGCGCGGCGGCCCAAGCCCTGCGCGGCCACGAGCTGCACGTGCCGGAGTCGTGGTTGCCGGAGCTGGGTGACGGGGAGTACTGGCCGTTCCAGATCGTGGGGTGCGAAGTGGTCGCGGAGTCGGGACGCTCTCTCGGGATCGTCTCGGAGGTGATCGCGAATCCGGCCAACGATCTGTGGGTGGCGACCGATGAACGTGGGGGAGAAACCCTCGTGCCGGCGATCAGCGGGGTGATCGTCGACGTGGACGTCGGTGCCGGCCGCATCGTCGTGCGAGATCTCCCCGGCCTGACCGCACCCGAGGAGTAGCTGCAACACCCGCGTGGAGCGTAGCCTGCGCCACGTGCGCATCGACGTCTTCACGATCTTCCCCGACCTGGTGAAGGGTCCGCTCGAGCACAGCCTGCTCGGGAAGGCGATCGGTGCGGGCCTGCTCGACGTCCGCGTGCACGACCTGCGTGATTGGACCGACGATCCGCACCGCACGGTCGACGACGCTCCGTTCGGCGGGGGACCCGGAATGGTGATGAAGCCCGACGTGTGGTTCCGCGGCGTCGAGTCGCTCGATCCCGACCGTGGTCGCGTCCTCTTGCTCTCGCCTGCCGGACGCCGGCTCGATCAGGCGCTGGTCCGCGTGTTGGCCGGCGAACCGCACCTCACCCTGCTCTGCGGGCGGTACGAGGGGGTCGACGAACGGGTCGTCGAGGGGCTTCCGGCCGAGGAGGTTTCGATCGGCGAGTACGTGGTGGCGGGGGGCGAGCTCCCTGCCCTCGTCGTGATCGAGGCGGTGACGCGCTTGGTGCCGGGCGTGATCGGCCGGGAGGAGTCACACGAGCAGGACTCCTTCAGCGAACCCGGGCTACTCGACCACCCCCAGTACACGCGTCCGAGGGAGTTCCGGGGCATGAAGGTGCCCGAGGTGCTCCTCAGCGGCGATCACGCCGAGATCGAGCGCTGGCGACGTGCTGCAGCCGAGGCGAAGACCCGGCGGAACCGCCCGGGCCCCGGGCCGCAGTGAGGGGTCCGATCGTCTCTGATCCCGCGAGGACCGCTGGTACACTCGTCTGCCGTTGCCATGAACAAGACCGATCTCATCGAGCAGTCGTACTTGCGCAGCGACATCCCGGACTTCCGCCCAGGCGACACCGTCAAAGTGCACGTCCGGGTGGTCGAGGGAAGTCGCGAGCGCGTCCAGGTGTTCCAGGGCGTCGTGATCGGGCGCCAGAACGGTGGTCTTCGCGAGACGTTCACCGTGAGGAAGATCTCGTTCGGGGTCGGCGTCGAGCGCACGTTCCCGGTCCATTCGCCCTCGATCGCGAAGCTGGAGATCGTCAGTCGAGGCCAGGTGCGCCGCGCCAAGCTGTACTACCTGCGTGATCTCCGGGGCAAGAAGGCCCGCATCAAGGAGCGGCGGATCGACGACGTGAAGCTCGCCGCGATTGAAGAAGCGGCCGCACGATCCGCCGCCGGTGCCCACCCGACGCAAGAAGCAGATGTCGACGCGATCGATGAGATGCTCCTGGAGGCTCCCGACGACGCCGAGGCTCCCGACGACGCCGAGACTCCCGACATCGAGGCCGCCGCCGACGAGCTCGCGGCCGAGGCCGGCTTGCCCGACGAGGAGAAGGCCGAGGCCTGATCCGTGGCCGATGGGCCCACCGGCGTCGCCGAGCCCACCGACCCTCCGCCCCCACCGCGTCCACGCGGCCGCTGGCGCGAGCTTCCAGCGATCGTGGGGATCGCGGTCCTGCTCGCCGTGGCGATCAAACTCCTCGTGGTCCAGGCTTACTTCATCCCGTCGTCGTCGATGGTTCCGACCTTGCGCGAGGGTGATCGCATCCTGGTTTGCCGGATCTGCCTTCGCCTGGACGACGTCGATCGAGGCGACGTGATCGTCTTCGAAGGCCCCGACGGCATCTCGCCCCATAGGGGCGTGCTCGGCGGAGCGCTTCACTGGCTGGGGGAAACGCTCGGCGTTGCCAGTCCCCCCCACGACGATTTCGTGAAGCGGGTCGCAGGGTTGCCCGGAGACACGGTCGAGATCGATCGGACCGGAGCCCTGTTCGTCGATGGCGAACCTGTCGATGAGCCCTACCTCAACCGGCCCGTTCCGACGGACGCGTTCCCACCGACGGCCGTGCCGGATGGCATGCTGTTCGTACTCGGTGACAACCGCGGGAACTCGGGCGATTCGAGGTGCCAGCCTCCGGACTGCACGGGGCTGGTGCCGGTGGACAAGGTGATCGGTGTGACGATCCTTCGGCTCTGGCCCCCTCAGCGGATCGGGGTCGTGCGATGACGATGGATCGGTTCGAGCGCATGCTTGCGGCCCAGGGGTTCGAGAGGGTGGCGGGCGCCGATGAGGCTGGTCGCGGTGCACTCGCCGGACCTCTCGTGGCAGCCGCAGTGATCCTCCCGGCCGGCTTCGACCTCGAGGGCATCAACGACTCGAAGGTCTTGAGTGAACCTCAGCGCGAGGCGGCCTACTCACGCATCGTGGGATCGGCCACGTGGACGGCGTGCAAGGCCCAGCCCGCCGCGATCGACGCGAGAGGGCTGCATCGGTCCAACATCGCGCTGCTGCGGCGGGCGGCCAAGGCGCTGGAGCCCGACTACGTGCTCACCGACGGGTTCCCGGTGCCACGGATCCCTTGCCCGTCGATCGGGGTGAAGAAGGGTGATGCGGTGAGCGCCAGCGTTGCGGCGGCCTCGATCATCGCCAAGGTGACCAGGGATCGCATCATGCGACGCCTTCACAAGCGATACCCGGCCTTCGGGTTCGATCACAACAAGGGATACGGCACGCCCGAGCACCTCGACGCGCTGGATCGCCACGGGCCGACTCCGGTGCACCGCATGTCGTTCGCCCCGTGTGCGCAGCCGTCGCTCTTCGTCGATCAGGAGCCCTGGTCCACACCGGCGGAGGCCTACGAGGGCGGCGCGAGGCTGGTGCCCGGGCATGAGAAGCTTGGACGATGATGAGCGACGACGACATCGAGCGGTTCGAAGAGGAACGTGAGCTCGAGCTCTATCGGGAGTACCGAGATGTGCTTCCCATGTTCACCTACGTCATCGAAACCGAACGACGCTTCTACTTGGCGAACCAGGTGCAGCTCACGGCCCTCGACGAAGGGTGGGTGCAGGTTGAGCTCAACGATGCCTGGGTCTGGGACATGTTCCGGCCGGCTCGCTTCGTGGCGAGCGTTCGGGTCATGACCCGGCGCGACGTGAACGTCGAGGAGCTGGCGAAACGAGACGAGCCCACCACGATCCCTGATACGCCGACAACGACGTAGCTCTGCGCGGCCGCCGGGGCTGCAGGGCCGGCGTCGGTGTCAGACCTCGCGCGTAGCGTCGGGCGATGTCCGAGACCCGTTCCGAACTCTGCGCCAGGGGTGAGCGTGCCGCGCTCGAGCTCTATCGGCGGCGCGGGTTCGCACTGGTGGCGCGCAACTGGCGGTGCAGCATCGGTGAGATCGACCTGGTGCTCAAGCGCGGACAGGTCCTGGTGTTCTGCGAGGTGAAGACGCGGCGTGGGTCGCGACACGGCGGGGGGTTCGAGGCCGTCGATGCCCGGAAGCAGCGGAAGCTGCGGGCGCTCGCCGAGGTCTACCTGCTCACCCACGAAGCCACCCAGACATCCGTCCGATTCGACGTCGCGAGCGTGACGACCGCCACGGGGCCGGGTCATCCGGGCTCATTGCAGGTCGAGCTCTTCGAGGAGGCCTTCTGAGATCGCGCACCGATCCACGGGCTAGGCCCAACGGCGTAGTGGTCGGTCCCTCCGGCCGACAGATCGTGCCCGTTCGACCGTGGCGCGCATCACCCGAGCGGCCCTATCATCCCGCGACATGAGTTTCCGAGCATCCGAACCCGAGGAGCCACGTCCACGACAGCGATCGTGGGACAACTCCGAGCTCCGTCACCGGCTCGAGGGCCGTGAGGTTCGCGGCGTCGACGTCCTCGCGCTGCAGTCGTCGGTGGTCGGTCGGGCCGATCAGGCGCCCGCCCGCCGCCGCCGGAGATCGGGCTAAGGATAGCCTTCGCCTTGGCCGGTGGTCATCCCAGGTCGAGGTCGGCGAGCACGTCGCTCGAGAGGCGGCGCAGGGCCGCGAGCAGACGGTCGATGTCAGCCTCGGTCGACAGGTAGTTGACCACTCCGGCCCGCAAGAACCGCCGTCCTCGAAGGGTCGTCACGCTCACCCACGCCTCTCCGCTGATCTCGAGCGCTCGCTGCAGTCGCACTTGGTACTCGTCGAGCATGCCGGCCGACCACCCCTCGCGGTCGGCCGGCAGATGTCGGAAGCACACCACGCTTAGCTCGGGCACTGCGGGCACTGACTCGAAGTCGGGCTCGGCTTCGCACCGGGCAGCCAGGTAGGCGGCGAGATCGTCGTTCTGCTCGATCAGCGCGCCGAGGCCGGCGGTGCCGAGCTGCTTCCAGCTCATCCAGAGCTTCAGAGCGCGGAACCGCCGAGTGCCCTCGATCGAGTACTGGTACCAGTTCAGCGGCTCGTCCTCGGGGCGATTCGACGCGTAGTACTCGGGCGCTCGATGGAACGTCGAGAGCAGGTCTTCCCGGCGGCGCACGACGAGCGCGCCGATGTCATAGGCCTGGAAGAACCACTTGTGCGGGTCCACGGTCACGCTGTCGGCCCGCTCGAGGCCTGGGACCCGATGGGCGTCACGCCGTGAGAGCCGTGCGGCGCCCCCGTAGGCCGCATCCACATGCAGCCAGACGTCTTCACGCTCCGCGACGTCGGCGAGACCGGGTGTGTCGTCGACCGAGCCCGTATTCGTCGACCCTACGACCGCCGCGATCGCGAGGGGTGTGAGGCCGGCGCCACGGTCTCGCTCGATCGCTTCCGCCACGGGTGGGCCCTGCAATCGGAACTGCTCGTCGCTTTCGATCACGACCAGCGTGTCGTCGGGGAATCCGAGCACGCCGAGCGCGCGCGCGATCGAGAAGTGGGTCTGATCGCTCGCATAGACGCGCACACCCTCGAGCGCCGCACCGCGAGGCGGACCGGGGAGGCCGCGCAGCTTGGCGAGCCAGATGTCGCGAGCCATCGTCATCGCCATGACGTTGGCCATCACGCCACCGCTCGTGAGCACGCTCCAACCGTCGGGGCCGAAGCCCACGAGGTCCCTCAGCCAGGATGCGACTTCCTCTTCGACGAACGCGCCGATGGGTCCGGCATGCCAGACATCGACCCCTTGGTGGATCCACTGCGCGAGCACCTCGCCGGCGATCGAGCTGGGCAGAGGGGGAGGAGTGAAGTAGCTGAACGATCCTGGATGCTGAGCGTTGAAGGTCGCGGGCGCCACGCGTTCTCGGAACTCCTCGAGCACCTCGCTCCACCGGGTCGGTGAGATCGGAGCGGGCGCGGGGCGGTTCGCGGCTCCGAAGAAGGAGGCGCGCGATTCGGGATACGCCTGGCCATGCATCGGGCGGCGCATCGCCTCGCCGTAGAGCCAGTCCAGGGCTTCGCGCCAGGTCTGTTCCCCGAGTGCCTCGAGCGCGGCTCGCGAGCGTCCTTCATCCCGGACGTCGATCAGCTCGGGTTCGGAACTCCAGTCGAAGCGATCTGACACGGCGGCGAGGCTAGCAGGGCGATCGGCCACGCGGGCCGGCCCGTGATCTGCGTCACCGACCTGGAGGTGATGGAGCCTTAGCGTCGTCCGCATGTACGGGCGGGTGGTCGGCGCGACGGTGCTGGGCGTCGGTGGTCATCTCGTCACCGTCGAGGTGCACGTCGGCCGGGGCCTGCCCTCGCTCACGTTGACTGGGTTACCGGGCACGGCCGTGCGTGACGCGAGCGAACGCATCCGCCCTGCGGTCGAGAGTCAACGACTCGAGTGGCCGCTGCGGCGGGTCGTGGTGAACCTCGCGCCCGGCACCCTTCGGAAGGAAGGCCCCGGACTCGACCTGCCGGTCGCGACAGGTGTGCTCGCCGCCACCGCGCAGGTGCCCACCACGATGCTCACTCGGTACGCGATGGCGGGTGAGCTGTCGCTCAAGGGCGAGCTGATGCCGACCCCGGGCATCCTCTCCGTCGCGATCGCTGCGGCTCGCGCTGGTCTCGAGGGCGTGATCGTGCCCGCCGTGAACGCTCTGGAGGCCGCGCAGGTCGAAGGCGTGCATGTCGTGGCTGCGTCGACCCTCGTCGACGTCGTCGGCTTCCTGCGGGGAAGCTGGCAACCGCCGTCGATCGACGAGGTCACGATCGACGTCGAGCCCTCGAACGATGTGGATTTCAGCGACGTTCGGGGCCAGCTGCAGGCCCGACGGGCGATCGAGGTCGCGGCGGCGGGTGGGCACAACGTCTTGATGGTGGGTGCGCCCGGGGCAGGCAAGACGATGCTGGCGCGCCGCATGACCACGATCCTGCCGAGCCTGGCTCGAGACGAGGCGCTCGAGGCCACGCAGCTCCACTCCGTGGCAGGGCTGCTGGCAGGGCGCGGCGTCTTGCGAGCGCGCCCGTTCCGATCGCCGCACCACTCGATCTCCATCACGGGCCTCCTCGGTGGTGGCTCGGCGTATCTGCGGCCCGGAGAAGTCTCGCTCGCCCACCACGGCGTGCTGTTCCTCGACGAGTTCACCGAGTTCCGCCGCGATGCCATCGAGGGCCTGCGCCAACCCCTCGAGGACGGACGGGTCGTCGTCTCCCGGGCCGTCGGGTCGGCGGAGTTCCCGGCCCGCTTCACGCTGGTCGCCGCGGCGAACCCGTGCCCGTGCGGGTTCGAGGGCGACCCTCGACGTCACTGCCGGTGCCGATCCGATCGCATCGATCAGTACCGGCAGAAGCTCTCCGGTCCGCTGCTCGATCGCATCGATCTGCGGCTGCGGGTGCCCAGGCTCACGAAGCAGGAATTGATGGGTGGCGGACACGGTGAGTCGTCGACGGCGATGCGAGCCCGGGTCCAAGCAGCCCGCGATCGTCAGCGCGTCCGATGGGCTGAGGTCGGTGCATCGTGCAACGCACACTTGCCCGGTCCGGCAGCTCGCCGGCTGGTGCGGCTCACGTCCGAGGCCGAGCAGCTCCTCGGAGGCGCGGTCGACCAGCTGTCGCTCACAGGACGGGGGTTCGATCGAGCGATCAAAGTGGCGCGCACGATCGCCGACCTCGCCGATGCCGACATCGTCGGTCCCGACCACGTTGCGGAGGCGCTGTCCTATCGCGATGGCATCGTGCAGGAAGGCCTCGCTCGTGCCGGGTGATGGACGCACGGCTCGGCGCGCCGCCCTGCCCCGCCGGGCGCTCGATGTTCCGCCCGGGTTCCCCGAGGGGTACGCCGAGGGTGGGGGCGCTCGCGAGGCGCTCCTGGTGCTCTCGGCACTGCGGGGCATCAAGCCGTATCAGCTCCACGAGCTCGCCTGGGCCCACGGCACCGCCGAGGCGAGCCTGGCCACGATCCGCCGTGGCGAGGCCGGCAGCGAGGCCGACCACGAGTGGGCCCGCACGCTCGATGCGATCGAGATCGAGCGACGAGCGGCCGCCCTCGGAACGCGGTTCGTCACTCCCGCCGACGACGAGTATCTGCCGGTGTTCCTCGATCTCCTGCACGATCCGCCGGTCGCGATGTACGTGGCAGGGAGCCCGCTCACCCAGCTTCCCGATCGGGTTTCCGTCGTCGGGGCCCGCAACTGCTCGCCCACGGGCAACGAGGTTGCTATGAGCATCGGGGCCGGCCTCGCAGGAGCGGGGGCGTGTGTCGTGAGCGGTGCCGCGAGGGGCATCGACGCCGCGGCGCATCGGGGAGCCTTGCATGCGAAGGGCACGAGCATCGCCGTGCTCGGCTCCGGGCACGACCAGCCCTACCCGAGGGGCAGCGCCGATCTGGTCCGCCGGGTTGGGGCCGCCGGCGCCGTTATCAGCGAGTACGCGCCGGGCGTCCTCGCCGAGCCGTTCCGGTTCCCGGCGCGCAATCGCCTCGTGGCAGCATTGGGCAAGGCTCTCGTGGTCGTCGAAGGCGCGCACGGCAGCGGATCGACCATCAGCGTCGATCATGCGCTCGATCTCGGGCGAGATGTCTTCGCGGTGCCCGGGCCGGTGAACAGTCCGCTCGCCGAGGTGCCGCTCGCGCTGATCCGCGACGGCGCCACCATGGTCCGAGGCGTCGACGATCTGCTCGACGACCTCGGGTACTCGGCAGCGCTCCAGGTCGAGGCACCGCCGACCCTCGAGCCCGATGAGCGGCGGGTCTACGACGCGCTCGGTGGCTCGGGCCTCGTCGACGCGATCGCGTCCGAGACCGGACTGACGCTTTCGTCTGTGACGACCGTGCTGCTCTCACTCGAACTCAAGGGCCTCGTCCGCAGCGAGGGCGGTCGCTACGCTCGGCGGGTCGTGGCTTCCGAGAGCAGTACTCGCTGAGGGTCGGAAGGCGAGGAGCTTGCAGCCGGCGTTCCGCGTTGGTACACACAGGTAGCCGCAGCTCCACGAGTGACGTGGCTGCGCTCGGCGGTTCGACGTCCGCGCGAGCCGATCCGACGGCCAAGAGCTTCGAGAGGAGCTCGGAAGGGCGACGTGCGCTCCGACGACGAGCTTTCCCCGCACGAAGATGAGCTGATCGACGCGTTCGCTGCCCACCTGGCGCTCGAGCGCCATCTCTCCCATCACACCGTCACGGCTTACCGGCGCGACCTGACTCAGCTCGCCACGTTCCTCGTTCGTGGGGGCGAGACGCTCCTGACGGCCTCCTATCCGCTGCTGCGGCGATTCCTGGCCCAACTGCACACGCTCGGATACGCGCGCGCGTCCGTGGCCCGCAAGGTCGGCACGATCCATACCTTCTACCGATGGGCCGTCGCCGATGGGCGGTTGTCTGACGATCCGTCATCGCTGCTCGGTCGCCCGAAGGTGATCAACCGCCTGCCAACGGTGTTGCGGCCCGTCGAAGCGGCCGCGCTGGCCGACGCGCCTGCGGCCGCTCCGAAGACCGCCGGGGCAGATTCACTCGCCTCGGCGGTCGAGCGGGCCGTCGCCCTGCGCGACGTCGCGGCGCTCGAGCTCATGTACGGCTCAGGGTTGCGCGTGGGAGAACTCGCCGGCCTCACGCTCGACCGTGTCGACCTCGAGCGCGGGCGCGTGAGCGTGATGGGAAAGGGCTCGAAGGAGCGCGACGTGCCGATGTCCGACTACGCGATCGACGCGATCGCAGCGTACCTCCGCGACGGGCGGCCGGTCTTGGCCCCCCACGCCGCCCGCGAACTCTTCCACAACAGGCGGAAGAAACCCTTCAGCTCGAGGGATATCCGTACGATGGTGGAACGATATGGCGGTACAGTGCTGCCGGGTCGGCGGGTGACGCCGCACACGTTGCGGCACTCGTTCGCGACACATCTGTTGGAAGGGGGAGCCGACATCCGAGCTGTGCAGGAACTGCTGGGTCATGCGAGCGTTGCCACGACGCAGCGCTATACGCACGTGTCTCGGGCGCGGCTGTTCCAGGCGTACGAGCAGAGCCACCCGAGGGCCTGAACCGTGGCCGCCGCGAAGAAGACCGCCACCAAGGCGCCGGCCAAACGGAAGGCGAAGCCGGCCACGAAAGCCGTCGCCGTCGACCCGAACGTCACGATCCCGCCGCATGTCGATGACGAGCTTGGGCAGCAGTGGCACAGGTTCAAGAGCACCGGCGAGGATGACGCTCGCGAGAAGCTGATCCTGCACTATGCGCCGCTAGTGAAGTACGTGGCGAGTCGAGTCGCGACCGGACTTCCCGCCAGCGTCGACCAGGCCGACCTCGTCAGCTATGGCATGTTCGGCTTGATCGACGCTCTCACGAAGTTCGAGCCCGGTCGCGGCAACAAGTTCGAGACCTACGCGATCCCTCGCATCAAGGGCGCGATCATCGACGAGCTCCGCGCGATGGACTGGGTGCCCCGCTCCGTGCGGTTCAAGGCGCGAGAGATCGAGAAGGCCCACACCGACCTGGAGTCGATGCTCAAACGCCAGCCGACCGAGCAGGAGATGGCCGAGCGTTTGGGCATCACGCGACGAGAGCTCCACGACGTGGTCTCGCAGATCTCGTTCGTCTCGGTGCTCGCCTTGGATGAGCTCGTCTCTGTGGGTGCCGACCGGGGCGAGCAGGTGTCGCTGATCGACACGTTGGCCGACCGAGGCACCGATCCGACGTCAGGTGTCGAATCCCAGGAGACGAGAGGCATGCTGGCGGCAGCCATCAACGACCTCTCGGAGCGGGAGAAGATCGTCGTCACGCTCTACTACTTCGAGGGGCTCACGCTCGCCGAGATCGGCGAGATTCTCGGCGTCACCGAATCACGCGTCTGCCAGATCCATACGAAGGCAGTCGGCGGACTTCGGGTCCAGCTCACCGAGGTCGAATAGTCTTCCGTACGATTCGATTGGTCCCGTGATGGTCGTCACGGCGCCGACATCGTCAGGAGCGTAGCGTCGCTCCCATGCGGTCTCGTCATGTACTCGCTGCGGTCATCGTCCTTTCGATCTTCGGAAGCGGCATGCCGCGGGCCGCCGGCAGCGGAGCCTGGACATGGCCGGTCGCCGGTCCCGTGATCCGTGCTTTCGATCCGCCGGCTTCGCCCTACGGCTCAGGGCATCGAGGCATCGACATCGCCGCGGCGGCGGGGAGCATCGCCGTCGCCCCGGCCGACGGGCGTGTTGCGTTCGCCGGCCCGGTGGGCGGGCGACTGTTCCTCACGATCGACCACGGGGGAGGTCTCGAGTCCACCTACTCATGGGTCGCCTCGCTCGCGGTCCGCAAGGGCGATCTCGTGCGACAAGGTCAGCCGGTGGCTCGCACCGGTGGGGGGCACATGGGCGATCTCATCCCGAACCTGCATCTGGGCGCCAAGCTCAACGATGTCTACGTCGATCCACTCGACTATCTCGAGCAGGTCGACCTCACAGCGTTCCTTCGTCTCGCGCCGGTCGGCGCCTGAGGCGCGCCCGGTGGGCGTCCGGCGTTTAGGATGGCGCGGCCTTGCGCACCTTCCTGACGCCCCTCCGCCCCTTGCGCCGTGCCCTGCGCACGGCCGCGGTTGCCTCGAGCATGCTCGTGGTGATCGGCAGCGGTGCCGCGATGGCCCAGCGCTCGTCCGGGTGGACGCAATTCCAGGGTGGACCCGGCAAGACCGGTGCGACCGCCACGGGACCCGAGCCCGGCTACGGGCAGGCGTGGCGGACGCCATTCGCACCCGGGGGACCGGGCGATCGATACGGACTCTCGGCCCCGGTGATTGCCGGAGGCGTCGCCGTGGCCGTCGGGCCCGAGCAGGTGATCGGGGTCGACGTGGCGTCGGGTGAAGAACTGTTCGAGGTTGCTCGAGACCTGGGTCCGTCGGTGCCTGCGGCGGTCGCTTCCTCGGGACCCCGTACGGCGATCCTCTACACGGAGGGTTGGGGAGCCGGTCCGCCTTCTCCGACGCCGACCGCAGATGCCTCACCGTCGGGCTCCCCGAGTGTTCCCGCAGGCGGGGGAACCGACGCGTTCGATTCCCACCTGGCGGCGTTCGATCTCGAGACACAGGAAGCGCTGTGGCCGCCCGTGCAGCTCGATGGTGTCAGCCGAACCGGGGTCACGGTCGACGCCAGCACGGCGTTCGTCGGTGTGAACGGCGGCACCGTCACCGCGGTCGACGTTGCCGAGGGGAGCGTCATCTGGCAGCAGGAGCTCGGAGGCACGCTGCTCACCCCCATCGCCGCCGCCGACGGACTGGTGCTCGTCGGTCTCCAGGGCGATCGCGACACGCAGCCCGTGATCGTGGCCCTCGATGCCGCAACCGGCCAGGAACGCTGGCGCCATGAGCCCACCGATCCGGCGGCGGTCGTGTCTGCCGTGTCGGTTTCCGATGGCCGCGTGTTCGCGATCTTCACGGGGCTTTCGGAGACCGCGGTC
>JAOUEA010000031.1 GCA_029858935.1 Actinomycetota bacterium | reverse complement strand
GCCTGCTCACTCGCCGATCCCACGCTGCGCTCGAGCTCAGCCACCGACGCGTTGGCGGTCAGCAGTTCACCTTCGAGTTGGGCGACCAGTTGATCGGCGTTGCTCCCCTTCGCCGTCGCGCCTTCGAGGCGAGCCTCGAGCTCGCCGATCCGCGCTGCGGAGCTCGACGCGCGTGCTTCGGTCTCGGTCAGGCGGAGTTCGGAGTCCATCGCACGTGCTTCGGCTTCCGAGGCTCGGGACTCTGCCTGGGTGGCGAGGGACTGCACCTGGGCCACTCGATCGTCGGCCTCGGCGATGAGCGACTCGAGCTCGGCAACACGAGCCTGCGCCGCGCTCGATCGAGTGTGCTCTTCCTCGGCCCGGGAAGCGGCCGACGCGGCTGCCCGTTGGGCGTCTTCGAGCGCGCTTCGCTCGGTGTCGAGCTCGGCCTGCAGCGAAGCGATGCGCTGCTCGGCGTCGGCTCCCTCGGTTGCGAGGTGCGTCAGTCGCGATTCCGCGGCCGAGGCTCGTCGAGCCGTCTCGTCGAGCTGCGACTCGAGCTCGGCAACACGAGCCGCAGCCTCGGCGACGCGCACCTCGGCCTCCTCCGCGCCCCGTTGCACCTGCTCCTTCTGACTGAGCGCGTCAGCGGCTGTGGCCTCGAGCTCGACCAGCTTCGATCGCTCGGTCGCGGCGAGCTCGCGTGCCTCGGCGGCCTCTCGCTCGGCTGTGGCAGCACGACGTTCGGCGTCGGCGACGGCCGCTTGGTCGGCCGTGCTCTCTGAGCCGGATCGTGCAGCCCGGGCTTCCGCGTCGTCGGCGCGTTCGGCCGCCTCTTCGGCCCGACGCTCCGCGTCCTCGGCGCGTTCGGTGGCCCGCAAGGTCGCGCGGGTCTGCTCGTCGACGCGAGCCAGGGTCTCCGCGAGCTCGGCACGAACGGAGTCGAGCTCCTCGACGCTCGACCTATCTCGCACCGCGTCGGCCTGTGCGTGTCGCAATCCTTCGGCCAACTCGGCGGCGCGTGTTTCGGCTTCCCGCACCGAGCGCTCGGCTTCAGCAAGCGCCTGCGTGCGAGCCGCCAGCTCCCGCTCCAACGTTCCAACGCGAGCGACCATGTCCTCGTCGGGCTGCGACCGAGCGGCCGAGTCGGCGGCGTCGGCCGCGGCCCTCTGCGCACGCTCTACCTCGGACCGAGCGTTCTCGAGCTCGGTTTCGGCACGCATCGCCCGCGTCTGTGCGTCGCGTTCTCGGGCCTCGGAGTCGCGGGCCCGATGCTCGGCGTCCTTCAATTGTTCTTCAGCGAACGTGGCACGCTCCTGGGCCCTGATGACCGTCTGGTCATCCTTGGCTCTCTGTCTGGCGAGCGCGGCCTCGCGCCCCGGGGTGAGGAAGCCACCGCTGCGCGATCCCGAACCGGGCAACGAGGCCACGATGACCAACAGCAGCGAAAGGGCCGCCCCGACGATGCCGATCGTCCGAAGCAGTCGCCAGGGACTCGACGCGCTTGTGGCGATGCGCTCGTATCCCTGATCGACCTCGACAGCTCCGATCGATCCCGTCTGCCCGAGGCGAAGCGGGACGAAGGTGGCGAAGACCTGGCCATCGGACGAGGCGATCGAGCTGATACGGCCGCTGTTGCGTGTGGCCGCATAGATCGCATCGAGGTTCCCGCTCACCGCATCGGACTCATCTCCGGCGTCGGTCGAGAAGAGCAGGTCTCCGGAGGGTGACCACACACGCACGCGGAAGGCGGTTCCATCGGCCAGAACCCCTCGCTGCAGCCGGGACAGCAGATCACGGGCGGTCGCACCGCCGATCGTGCCGGTGACCTGGCCGGGCACGAGCACAGAGGCGACGCCGGCGTTCGCCAGCCCCTTCGCGGTGATCTGTGCTTGGGATTCGGCTTGCTCGAGCGATCTCGTTCCCAGGAAGGTGGCACCTGCGACGAGGACCAGGCAGACCAGCAGGAGGGTAACGAACGTCCGCCGTCCCCTTCTGATCGCATTCAACGCACGGCCACCACTCACGCCGGTCGCACCCCGTTACCTTCTCGATCGCCAGAACCTGTCTTCCGTCCATCGGCCACCAGGGTGGCTCTCCTGAGCATCCGGCACAGATCCGTATCGAGGGTTCCCCAGGGAAGGTTCGTTGCGACGGCCCCTCGGGGCACCTACGCTCGGCCGCGACCCATGGCGACGCCCCTCCGAGCCCGTGCACTGAACCCCTCCACGATCGTCGTCCTGGCGGTGATCGTGCTCGCGGCGGCATCGTGCTCGAACCCCGGCCTCGGCTCACCCGTATGTCGACGCGGTTCATCGCGAATCATCGTGTTCCAGGGGCCCGGCGGCGATTGCATCCCGCGGAACCGAGCGGTCGGGTACCAGTGCGAGGGACGAGCGCCGATCATCGTGTTCGATGCCGGAGGCGCCTCCGAGCAGCGTTTCCTGGGAGGTGCCTTCGAGGTTGCCGTGCCCGCGTTGCCCGGTGGTGCGGAGGTCGTGGGGGTCGGAGACGGTGCCCAGCTCGTGAGGGTGCCCGATCGACCGCAGCTGCTCTACACGACTCGCGGCTCATCGATCGTTCGGTGGCTGGCGCTGCCTCGTTCGTCGACCCTCGAGGCGGGGCCGCAAGCCTTCATGCTCGGTGACTCGATCCTGGATGGCGGCTCCTCGCTGTTGTCAACGGCGCTACCGGACTGGGCGATCGAGATCGATGCTCTCAACGGGCGAGGAACGAGCGAAGGCCTGTCGATCGCGGCCTCGCGAACGGCCCAGGATCAAGTGGTGGTGGTCGAGCTCGGGACGAACGATCGCAATGCGGCCTCATTCGCCGAGAACGCGAAGCAGATCCTCAGCGCCTTGCGGGACGTGCCGTTCGTGCTGTGGCAGAACGTGCAGGGCCCCCCCGATGTGGTGCCCGCCGCCGAGATCAACGCAGCGATCGCGGCGGCGGCCGGGCGGCGTTCGAACGTCTCGATCGCCGACTGGGATGCCCGAGTGCCGGACGAGTCGCTCTTCGACGGCGTGCACCCCGCAGCCGAGCATCAGGACGCGGAGGCGACCCTGATCGCCCCGATGCTGCAGCGGTGGTGGAGCGCGGTGACGGGCTCACCGAGCTGCGAGTGATGCCACTCACCCGGCCGGTGACAAAGTCTCCGGCTCGGGATAATCGGGGTCGCGTTGTGCGGCACGTACGACGATGAACGCCGTCGCCACGACGACGACCGCACCGCCGATCGCCGTCAAGGCGGTCATGCGTTCACCCAGCAGGACCCACGCGGCGACCGACCCGATCACCGGCTGGGATTGCAGCAGGAGCGAGCCGAGCCATGCTTCCACGAACCGATGTGACCATGCCACCGAGAGATGCCCCATCAGGCCGGGAACGAGTGCGATCAGCACGATCCAGGTCCAATCGGAGGCGTCGGGTGGTCGCAGCGACGTCCGGGTCGCCACCGACAGCGCCGTCACGACGATGGCCGACACCAGCATGACACCGGCCATGTAGTCGACGGCGTCGACCGTTTCCCTGGCCCGCTTGGAGAACAACCAGTACGCCGACCAGGTCAGCACGCTCAAGGCTGCGGCCGCGTCGCCGACCGGGCTCCAGCTCGGCGAACCCTGCGATCCGATCGCGACCAGGGCGACCCCGATGAACGAGGACGCGATCACGAAGGCGTCGCGGCGCACGAGGCGCTCTCCGAACCACCGAACGGCACCGAGCGTGATGAACACGGGTGCGAGAGCTCCGATGATCGTGGCGTTCGCGACGCTCGTCAGCCGGAACGCGGTGAAGGTCAGCATGATGTCGGCGGCGAAGAACACGCCGCCGAGCGCCGTGACGCGGAGCGCGGTCCACGAGAGCCTCCGACCGGTCGCCACGAAGATCGCTGCATAAAGCATCACCCCGATCCACAACCGGTAGCTGGCGAACGCCAAGGTCGGCATCTCGACCTGTTTCAGCACGAGCGGGACGAGTCCCCACACCACCGTGGTGAACGACAGCAGCACGACGCCGACCGTGCGTCTGGAGCGTTCGTCGGCGACCGGCTGCGGGGCTCTCGACATGGCCCGACGCTAACAGCGGTGATCCGATGGTTCCTGGCCCGCGAAGAGGGGGTGTTCGCCGGCGACGAACCAACCCGGGAGGGGGTGACCGTCAACCCGCCGACGACGTCACATGCCGACGCGACGCATCAGTGTCGCGCTGATCATCAGGAAGGAAGTGAACGATGGAACCCAAGCGCACAAAGCTGCTCGGCACTGCGATCGCCGCGTCGGCGCTCGTACTCGCCCTCGGCGCGGCGCCCATGATCGGGTTCGGTGCGGACCACCTCGACGCGCCGGGCCTCACGCCGCCCGACGCACGCGCGGACGGAGACATCAACGATGTCTACGTCTTCGAGGGCAGCAACGACAAGAACACGGTGATCGCGGTCACCACGCATCCCGGCGCCGGAGCGATCGCTCCTCTCGAGTACGCCACGGACATCTCCTACAAGGTCCGTGTCGACCGAACGGGAGACGCGCTGGCCGACAGCCAGTACTCGTTCCGTTTCAAGGCGCCGAACGACAACGGGCGTCAGCGCTATCGCGTGGTGCACAAAGAGCGTCGCGGAACCCTGCAGTGGGGTCCCCAACGGCGGATCGCCCGAGGCCTCACCGGCAAGACGGTCGATGTCTCGACCGGCGGCAAGGTCTTCGCGGGCCTTCGCTCTGACCCGTTCTTCTTCGACCTGGCGGCCTTCCAGGGTTCCGTTCTGGGTCAGGGTGACCGTGCGTTCTGTGACGGCGACGAGGTCGACTTCTTCGAGGCCTTGAACACGAACGGGATCGTGCTCCAGGTGCCCGATGGCGACCTCGGTCGCAACATCGGAGTCTGGGCCGTGACCACGGGCGAGGACGAGAGCCGGATCGACCGCATGGGTCGCCCGGCGATCAACACCGTCTTCAATAGCGGCAACGACAAGAACCGCTTCAACAACGGTGCCCCGCGTACCGACTACGAGCGGTTCAGCGACAACGTCCGCTCGGTGCTTGACACATTCTCGGGCCTCGACAGCGAGGGTGCCTACACCAACGCCGAGACGAAGGCGCTGGCGCAAGTCCTGCTGCCCGACTACGTCACCTACGACACTCGGACGGCTGCCGCCGGCCCGCTCAACGGCCGCGCGCTCACCGACGACGTGATCGACGCAGAGCTGAACATCGTGACCGGTGGTTTCGCCTTCGACGGGCGGGACGGAAACGGAGCGATCGGGACGGACTGCGTCGGCCCACACGGCGACTACATGAGCGCGTTCCCCTACCTCGGGGAGCCGCACGCGTAGGAAGCACCGTGACCGGAAGTCCGGGGGCGGTCTTCGCCCCCGGACCCCGGCCGATCCTCGGGCGCTCGGGCACCGTGCCGAACGTCCGCGAACCGGTCGACAAGCGAAGAACGAGGAGATCTCGATGGGACGCACGAAGTACGTGGCCGCAGGGCTTCTAATCCTGTCGGTCATGGCCGCCGCGTTCACCTACGTGGGACGGGACGTCGTCCAGCGACCCGAGTCGCAGCCACCGAGCCAGACACAAGGCGTGATCCCCGGCACGAGCACGACCACGCTGTCTCAAGCTCCCGGCAGACCACAGCTTGCCGAGCTCGATCGGCTGATCCGTTCGTTCCAGGCGCAGACGAAACGGTCGCCGAGCTCTGCGGGGTTCGCGTTCCTGGGCCAGCTCGAGATCCAGCGGGCGAGACTCACTGGTGATGTCGACTCGTACGCGCAAGCACGAGGGGCCCTGGAAGCCGCGACACGACTCGCGCCCGAAGATCCGGAGACCCGTGCCTTGCTGGCCAGTGTTCGGTTCACCACCCACGACTTCACGGGCGCCTTCGAACTCGCGACGCAGATCTACGACGACGACCGCAGCCTGAGCGCCCTCGCCGTCCGAGGCGACGCTGCGCTGGAGCTGGGTCGCTACGACGCCGCGGCGAGCGACTACCAGGTGCTGTCAGGGGCGCTCCCCGACGCGTCGGCCTCGCTCGTGCGCCTGTCGCGGCTCGCGTTCCTTCAGGGCGAGGCGCGCGAAGCGGCAAGGCTCGCTGCGTTGGCCGAGGACGCCGCGAAGAGTGAGGGTTCGTTCGGCGCTTCGCGTTCCTGGTTCGCCGCCTACCGTGGTCGGCTCGCGCTCGACGCAGGGCACTACGACGAGGCTGCCGACCACTACCGGCGAGCCGTCGACGTGGCCCCCGACTACCACGTCGCGATCGCCGGTCTCGCGAGCGCGCGTGCAGCGCAGGGGCGAACCGACGACGCGATCCGACTCTACGAGCAGGCGGTCGCGATGGTGCCCGAGCCGGCCTCGCTGGCCGCGTTGGGCGACCTCTATACGCTCACCGGCGACGACCGAACCGCTGCGGACCGGTACGCGACGGTCGAGGCGATCGCGACCTTGCAGGCGGTGAACCGCCAGCTCTACGACCGCCAGCTCGCCCTGTTCCTCGCCGACCATGACGGGGATCTCGACCAGGCCCTGTCCATCGTCGAACGAGGCCTCGAGACCCGCCGCGACATCTACGCCTACGACGCCCTCGGCTGGATCCTCTATCGGACGGGCCGGTTCGACGAAGCCCGCCGGGCAAGCGACCAGGCCCTCGCCATGGGGACAGCGGACGCCCGGCTCTGGTTCCACGCGGGCATGATCTCGGCGTCGCTCGGCGACGACGATCGGGCACGCGAGGAGCTCTCGCGTGCCCTGTCGCTCAGTCCGACGTTCGACCCGCTCCTCGCACCGGAGGCGCGCGAGACGCTCGAACGACTCGGAGGCTCGGTGTGAGACGGCGGGCCCTGCGGTCGGCACTCGCGGTCGCGACGATCGGCGCGATCGTGGCCCTGTGGCCGGCGGCGCCGGCCTCCGCGCACCCACTCGGCAATTTCACGGTCAACGTCTACGACGGCATCGTCGTCCGCACCGACTCGATCGTCGTGGACTACGTGGTGGACATGGCCGAGATCCCGGCGTTCCGAGAGCAGCGGGAGATCGACGCGAACCGCGACGACCGCGTCGACGGCGCCGAATCGATCGCGTATCGCGAGCGCACCTGCGGATCGGTCGCAGACGGGATCTCGGTGCGGGTCGACGATCGGCCCGTGCCCGTGGCGCCGACCGATGTCCACGCGCTGTCGTTCCCCAAGGGGGCAGGAGGATTGTCCACCCTGCGGCTGGAATGCCGCCTGAAGGGGGCGATCTCGATGGACACCTCGGGCGTGGCGATCTCCTACGAGGATCGCAACTTCTCCGAGACGATCGGATGGCGCGAGGTGACCGTCGTCGGCGACGGCGTCACCCTCGCCGGCGCAAGCGTGCCGGCGACGTCCGTGACCGACCGGCTCACCTCGTACCCGCAGGGCGCCCTGTCGCCCGAGGTGCGAGCAGCATCGGTCTCGGCGACTCCGGGTGGCGAGCGGCTGGCGATACTCCCCGGTCCGGGAGCGCAGACACGAGCTTCGTCCAGCACCATCCAAGGTCGTGATGGCGGCTTGCTGGCATCGCTCGTCGGCCGCGACGACCTCACCCCTCTGCTCGTCGCAGCGATGATCGTCGTCGCGGTCGGGATCGGAGCGCTGCACGCGCTCGGGCCCGGCCACGGCAAGACGCTCATCGGCGCCTACCTCGTCGGAGCCGGTGGCTCCATCCGCCACGCGGTCGGGGTCGGCGCAGCGGTCTCGGTGATGCACACCGCGTCGGTGTTGACACTCGGGCTCTTGGTGCTGTCGGCGGAGCGGCTGTTCGCGCCCGAACGCGTGTACCCGGTGCTCGGGCTCGCCTCGGGGCTGATCGCCCTCGGACTAGGATCAGCGCTGCTCGTCTCGCGGATTCATTCGGTCACGGCCGGCTCGTCGGACGACGATCACGCACACCACGTTCCCGGGCGAGCGCACCAGCACGGCCACGGGGCGTCCGCAGAAGGATCACCGCTGTCGAGACGCGGCATGCTCGCCCTGGCGTTCTCGGGAGGCATCCTGCCGTCGCCGAGCGCGCTGGTGGTGCTGCTCGCCTCCGTGACGCTCGGTCGCACGGCGCTCGGACTCGTCTTGATCGCCGCGTTCAGCGTCGGCCTCGCGGGCGCGCTGATCGGCGTCGGCGTGCTCACCCTGCAGGCACGAGGTGTCGCGGAGCGTCGGCTCTCAGCGAGCGCGGCGAGGTTGCTCCCGATCGGCTCTGCCGCCGCCATCGCGGCGATGGGTCTGTTCCTCACGGTCCGGGGTGCGATCCAGCTCTGATCGACGCGATCAGAAGCCTTCGTCGAACTCCTCGTCGCTCACTGGGTCGCCCCACTCGGGAGCGCCGCCGACGTTCACCGCCACGTGGACGAGCGGCGAGTCGCCGGTTCCACCGTGGAAATGCCACTCATCGGCCCCGACGTGGATGACGTCGCCCGGCGTGAGCACGTACCCGGGCTCGTTCCGTGAACGCACGCGACCCTGGCCGCTCACGCCGTAGAGGAACTGGCCACCGGGGTGGCGGTGCCAGCGGGTGCGCGCCCCGGGCGAGAAGTGCACGACGCCGATGTTGGTGGCGGCCTCGTCGGCAAGGGTCGAGCGGAGCCACACTTCGCCGGTGAACCTGCCGTCGTCGCCGCGCTCGAAGATGCCTTCAGCTGCCCTCGAGAGATCCATGTGTCCGCTCCTCGTCTCGGATGTCATCAGGCAGCCTACGAGGCTCTTCGCGTGGGACGATGCGCATCGTGGATCTCGTCGACGCCGGCGCGCGCATCGGGCTCGGCTGCATGCCGATGAGCTTCGGCTACGTCGATGCCGCGAGCGAAGACGAGCCGGCCAGCGTGATCGGCCGGGCGCTCGACCTCGGCGTCACGATGTTCGATACGGCCGATGTGTACGGCCCGTTCACGAACGAGGAACTCCTCGGCAGGTCGCTCGTGGAACGCCGAAGCGAGGCGATCATCGCCACGAAGGTCGGCCTCGTGGTCGGACCGAACGGAGGCTATCCGCTGTCGCGCGATGCGCGACCGGAGCGCATCAGAGACGAGGTGCACGGATCGCTGCGCCGCCTGCGGACCGACGTGATCGATCTCTACTACCTGCACCGGGTCGACGAACACGTGCCGATCGAGGAATCGTGGGGCGCGCTCTCCTCGCTCGTCGAGGCTGGCTTCGTCCGGGCGATCGGTTTGTCGGAAGTGAGCGTGGAACAACTCGACCGAGCACGATCCATCCATCCCGTGAGCGCTGTGCAGTCGGAGCTCAGCGTCTGGACGCGCGGAGCTCTCGACGGCGTGATCGAGTGGTGCGAACGCCACGGCTCCGCGTTCGTTGCGTTCTCGCCACTGGGCCGCGGATTCCTCACAGGCACCATCGCCGACGGGAGATTCGACGACCGGGACTTCCGCTCGACCAACCCCCGGTTCACCGACGAGTCCATCGCCGCCAACCAGGCGATCGTCCGCATCGTCCGAGACGTGGCCGAGCGTCACGGTGCGACGCCGGCTCAGGTGGCACTGGCGTGGACCTTGGCGCAGAGCCCGAACGTGCTGGCGATCCCCGGCACGAAACGTCTGCGCTACCTCGAGGAGAACGTCGAGGCGTCGACGCTCGAGCTCACGGCGACCGACCTCGCCGATCTCGACGCCGCTCCCGCCTCGGACGCACCCCGGTACTGACCGCATGGTCGACACCCCGGCGACGCGCGCGGCTGCCGAAGCGGGCATGAACGCTCAGGTGGTCGTCACCGAGGTTCCTCGAAGCGTCGAGGAGAGCGCCGCGCTCCAGGGCATCGACGTGGGCAGGGTGCTCCGCACGATCGTGGTGCGTCGAGGAGCCGGCGACTTCGTCTTCGTGCTCGTGCCAGGTGGACGACAGATCGACTGGAAGAAGCTGCGGACACATCTCGGCCGGCGTCGCATCTCCCTGCCCGACGCCGACGAGGCCAAGGCTGTAACCGGCTACGAGCGGGGAGCCATCACGCCGTTCGGCGCCACGACGGCGTGGCCCGTCCTCGCCGACGCGACGATCCGTGGGCTCGGCACCGTCGCGATCGGAGCCGGGGCACGTGGGGTCAACCTGCACGTCGGCGACGCCGATCTGCTCACGGCGCTCGCCGCCGACGAAGCCGACGTGACGAATCCCACCGACTCCGCCGGAGACCCCGGCGTCGCGACACCCTCGGACGCTTGACCGTCGAGTGCTCGCGGGGGAGGCTCAGCCATGCGCAGGCCCTGGCCACCTCCGCCACGGGGAACCGGATGACCACCGCCAGGGGCGTCGTGGCAGGCGAGCAGGTCGAGACGCTGCTCGATGCGCTGGCCTCCGGTGCGACCGAGCCCGGCTCGGGGGCGTTCGCTGCGCTCGCCGCCGCTTCGGGCGCGGCGCTCGTGACCTCCGTTGCACAACGGACGTTGCGGAGATCGTCGGCCGAGGACAGCAACGCCGGTCGGCTCGGCGAGATCGCCGACGAAGCAGATGCGAGTCGGCCGGTGTTGCTCGCTTCGGCGGACCGCGACGCGGAGGTGGCCCACGAGCTCTCGCTCGCTGCGCGCATGCCACAGGATTCCGAGGAGCAACGCACAGCGCGGCTCGTCACCTTGCAGTCGGTCCTCGAGGATGCGGTCGACGTGCAGCTCGATCTCGCTCGGCGCTCGGTGCTCCTTGCGGGCCTCGCGGAAGAAGCGACCGTCGCCTCCGACCCCAACGCGGCCGCAGATGGACTCGCCGCCGTCGCCGCCCTGCATGCGGCATCGGTCGCCGCGCTCGCCAATGTCGAGCTCAACGCGTTCGCGATCGCCGACGAGGCTCGACGAGATGAACTCACCGGAACCTGCAGTGCGCTGCGGGAGCGGGCAGCACGCATGCTCGACGACGCTCGTCGAGCATTCGAAGATCGCGTGCATCACCCAACGCTCTGAGTCGTCTCCCCTACGATGACTCGATGCCCGGCCCCCTCACGCGAGAGCTGCTCGCCTCGCTCCCCTCGGTGCTGCTCCACGATCACCTCGACGGTGGCGTGCGGGCGGGCACGATGATCGAGCTCGCCGACGAATCCGGCTATGCCGACCTTCCCGCGCACGATGCCGCGACCGTCGCGGCCTGGATGACCCGAGGGGCGAGCCGCGGAGACCTCGCGATGTACCTCGAGACGTTCGCCCACACGGTCGGCGTGATGCAAACACCGGAGGCTCTGAACCGGGTCGCCCGCGAATGTGCGGAGGACCTCGCGGCCGACGGCGTTGTCTACGCGGAGGTCCGATTCGCGCCCGAGCTGCATGTCAACGCAGGCCTGCCGCTGGATGCGATCGTCGAGGCCGTGATCGAGGGGTTCACGGTCGGCTGCGCGGGCACCACGATCGAGATCGGCACGCTGATCACGGCCATGAGAACCAGCGATCGGAGCCTCGAGATCGCCGAGCTCGCCGTGCGCTGGGCGGATCGAGGGGTCGTGGGGTTCGATCTCGCCGGCGTGGAGGCCGGGTTCCCGGCGACGGCCCATCGCGAGGCCTGCGACCTGGTGCTCGGTGACGGACGGCTCGGCCTCACGATCCACGCCGGTGAGGGTGACGGCCTGGAGTCGATCCGCGGCGCGCTCGCGTGCGGGGCACAACGCCTGGGGCACGGCGTCCGGCTCGCCGAGGAGATCGACCTCGGCCGCGTGGGTCGGCCGATGCTCGGGCCGCTCGCTCGTGAGGTGCGCGATCGCGGCATCGCGCTCGAACTCTGCCCGACGTCGAACGTGCACTCGGGCGTCGCCGCCTCGATCGCCGAGCATCCGATCGGCGTGCTGGCCGATCAGGGCTTCCGGGTGACGGTCAACACCGACAATCGGTTGATGTCGGCGACGACCCTCTCGAGCGAGCTCTTCGAGGTGGCGGCCGCCTTCGGCTGGCATCTCGACAGGCTCGAACAGGTGGCCACGACCGCCGCCGAGGCGGCATTCCTTCCGGACGACGAGAAGCGCCGGCTGATCGATCGGACGATTCGGCCGAGATTCGCCCGCGCTCGATGACCGGTCTCAGCGGCTCATGGCTCGAGCGACCCTGGGGTCGCATGCGCGTGTGGCGGGCCGGCAGCGGACCCCCCCTGCTCGCGGTGCACGGACTCGGGGGTTCGGGGCGCTACTGGCAGGGCCTCGTCGACCGTCTCGGCGATCGCTACACGGTCATCGCACCCGACCTCCCCGGATTCGGCGCATCCGACGCACCCGAAGGCGACGTCGACCGCACCATGTTGCTCGGCGACCTCGACGCCGTGGTGGCCGCCCTCGCGCCGGCCACCATCGTGCGGCTCGCCGGGCACTCTCTGGGAGGGGTGCTCGCCGCGCTGTGGGCGTCGTCTCATCGCGATCGCATCGATGGCCTCGCGATGGCTGCCTCCCCCTTCCCCGACCCGAGCGCGATGGATCTGCGGACACGAGCCGATCAGCGTCCCTCATACGGACGTCGAGCAGCCGCTCGAGCCGCTCGCACCGTCTGGCCGGCACTTGCCGTGCCGATCGGGCTCGCGCGCGGCTACCCGATCGACGTCGTCGCAGACTTCGGTCGTCAGAGCGTGCGCGCCCGAGCGTGGACGATGTGGTCGCTCTGGTCCGACCCCGACCTCGGCCGCGAGATCGACTCGCTGTCGGCGCTCGACGGGTCGGTCGCCATGCTCATCGCCCACGCCCGGGACGATCGCACCGTCTCCGTCCGAGCCTCCGACGCATGGTCGACGGCTCTGCCCCACGCCGAGCACCGCGTGCTGGAGCGTGGAGGGCATCAGTTCCTGCTGCGATCGGCGTTCGAGCCCCTCGTCGGCTGGCTCGCCCGCAACCCCGCAGAGGGCTAGGCTGCGACCATGGCAGCGCCGGCGGCACAACATCACCTCGTGCTGATCCTCGCGCGCGACTTCGCGTCGCGCCTCGCGACGCCTGTCTTCCTCGTCGACGTTCGCGGCGCGGTGATCTACTTCAACGAGGCGGCCGAGCGCGTGCTCGGCCGGCCTTTCGTCGAAGGTGCCGGCATGGAGGCGGACGAGTGGGGACGCCTCTTCGCCCCGACCGACGATGAAGGCGATCCGGTCGGGTTCACCGAACTTCCACTGGGCGTGGCCATCATCGAGCGTCACCCGGATCACCGCATGCTGCGCATCCGGAGCGTCGACGGGACCGAGCGGCGCATCGAGGTGACGGCCTTCCCGCTGTTCGCCCACGAGGACGAGTGCCTCGGTGCGATCGCCATCTTCTGGGAAACCCCGGAGGACTAGTGCGGGCGCGGATCTGGGGGTGCCGGGGCTCGATCGCCGCGCCCGGACCCGAGACGATCCGCTACGGCGGCAACACCTCCTGCGTCGAGGTGCGAGGCGATGACGGTGAGGTGATCGTGCTCGATGCCGGCACGGGAGCCCGCCCACTGGGCAACGCCTTGATGCGAGAGCCCGTGTCGAGGGTCGACCTGCTGCTCACCCATCTGCACGTGGACCACCTCGAGGGACTCGGCATGTTCGGGCCGATCTGGTCGGCCGACACCGAGCTGCACATCTGGGGGCCACCGTCACCGGTCGCATCACTCGACGAGCGCATCGCGACCTACTTCTCGCCGCCACTGTTCCCCGTGCACCTGTCGGAGGTCCCGGCTCGCGTCAGTTTCCACGACGCGCCCAGGCAGCCATGGACGATCGGCTCCGTCACGCTCAGCGCGCATCCCATCCTGCACCCGGGGGCCACGGTGGGCTATCGGCTCGAGTCCGGCGGCCGAACGCTTGCCTACGTCACCGACCATGAGCCCGCACTCGGCACCGACCTCGACGCCGTCGGTACAAGCTGGATCTCGGGGTACGCGCTCGCTCACGACGCCGACGTGCTGATCCACGACTGCCAGTACACGCAGGAGGAGTACGCCGCCCATGTCGGATGGGGACACCCGAGCGTCGCGCACGTCGCCGCCTTCGCCCGCCGTGCCGATGTGGACCGTCTCGTGATGTTCCACCATCACCCCGAACACGCCGACGACGACCTCGACGCGATGCGAGGCTCGGTCCTGGCCGACTGGCCGGTCGCGGCCGACCGGTGCATCGTCGCGGCCGAAGGTGCCGAGATCGAGGTTTGATCGTGCAGGGCGAGGTCAGGCCGGGATGGCGCCGCGGCCGACCCACGCACGCAGGCTCGCCCGCCACAGCGTTCTCTCGTGGAACTCTCCTCGGGACGAGAGCCCGTCGGCGCCTCCGGCGCGCAACAACGCGCGCAACAACGGCGCGAGCTGGCGCCCGTAGATCTCCATGCAAGCATGCGCATGCACCCCGGGCCAGGAGTAGCACGAGACGACCCACCGCCGGTGCGATCGGTCCACCCCCGAGAGCTCCTCGTCCCACGCAGGATCTCCGGGCGGGAACTGCCACTTGTCGAGGTTTCCCTGCGGGATGCCCTCGATGCCTCGCACGGTCGGCGGGGACTCGTGCAACAGGTACGGGTCGACCACCAGATCGCAGACCACGGCGTGCTGGGGGAGGCATCCCAGCCACGCGTTCGGCACCACCGGCACGCTCGGGTCATGTCGCTGCGTCGCGTCGACCAGGATGTCTGTTCGAGCGAACCGCTCCTGCATGTAGTCCTCACGGCCCGTGAGGTTCCGGCCGATCGTGACGACCTCCACCCCGGCCACGTGCGACCACCGCTCCGCGCGGTCGAGGCTGCCGTACTTCGTGGCGGCTTCCACGGCATCCTTGCCGATCGCGCCGGCACCGAGCACGGTCACCTTGATCGGTGCACGTCCCGGCTCGGCGAACCCGGGCCACTCCCGCTCCAGCACGTCGAAGGCGGCCTCGACCCCGTTCCATGCGACATCCCTGCTGTCGACGACGATCCGATGGCCGACGTCATCGGTGAGCAGATCGAGCGAGATCGCGTCGAGGCCGAGCTCGACGAGCCGCGCGACCCGCCTCGGCCTGGTCGGGAAGTGCAGCATCGACATGAGCATCGCTTCGGGCTTCATCAGATGCAGGCTTTCCTCAGGGGCACGCAGCACCAGCACGACCTCCTGGGCGAACGCGTCTTCGTTCGACCCCACAACCACGTTCGAACCAACGGAAAGGTAGTCGGCATCTGAGTACCCGATGCCCGCTCCCACGCCGGTCTCCACGACGATCCGTCCCCCGAGATCGGCGATCGAGGCGACGAGATCGGGCAGGAAGTCGCGCCGCTCTCCCGCTTCCCTGTGCATACGAGGGAGCCCGACGCTCGGTGCCGTCACGTCAGCCACCTCCTCAGATCCGCATGCGCGACGGCTCGCTCTTGCCGGTCGGGGCTGTTGTCGTCGAGGCGGTCGACAGGCCCCCGCATCGCGACGGCGAGCACCGGTTCGATCTGACGGCCGTACACGCGCATGCAGTCGACCGGCTCGACGCCGGGCCACGCGTAGCACGAGAGCGATAGTCGCCGCTGTCGAGTATCGATGCGGTGATCGAGCTCGTCCCAGGCAGGGTCGTCCACCGGGAACACGGAATGGTCGAGGTTGCCGTGAGGCACACCTTCGACACCCTTGGTGCGCGGCGGATCGACGGTGAAATCGTACGGGTCGACCGCGAGATCCAGGATCACGGCATCGGGAGGCAGTGCGGCGATCCACGGGTTGGGAACGATCGGCCGCGTCGGGTCGATACGTTGCGTGGCGTCGATCAGCAGGTCGGTGACTTCGAGACGCTCGAGCATGTAGTCCTCGTGGCGAGTGAGGTCGAAGTCGACGACCGTGACCTCCACGCCCGGCACATCGCTCGCGGCCAGCTCTTCACGAAGCTCCGGGTCTCCGTAGCGCGTCGCGGCGCGGACGGCGTGGGAACCCACCGCGCCGGCGCCGAGGCAGGTGACCCGCAGGGGCCGCCGACTCGGGTGAGCGAAGTGCGGGTGTTGGCGTGCGATCTCCACGAACGCGAGCCGGACGCCGTTCCATCCGACGGCTTCGAGATACTCCACCTGGCGACGTCCGAGGTCGTCGACGACCGCGTCGAACGAGATCGCCTGCAGACCGAGGTCCGCGATGAGCCGGGTGCGCAGGGGTCGAGTTCGGTAGTGGAGCATCGCCATCAAGAGCGACCCGGCGCGCATCGCTCGGAGCGCGTCCTCGTCGGGGCAACGGATCACCGTCACGATGTCGCTCGACAACACCTCTTCGTAATCGGCGAACCGCACCTTGGGCGAAGCGGACAGGTAGGCGTCGGATCCGAACCCCATGCCCTGCCCGTAGCCGTGCTCGAGCACGATCTCGCCCGCGCCGGCGCGGTCGGCGGCCGCGACGAACTCGGGTAGGAAGTCGCGGCGCTCGCCCGCTTCCATGTGCATGCGAGGCAAACCGAGCACGGGCGCGGCGGCGAACGGTGCAGGGCTATCCGGCGACATCGAACCTCCTCCGACCCCACCCTACGGTGGTGAACCGCTCCCGAGCTCGGACCCTGGTCCCTTCGACCGAGGTGCGCCCGGCCGTGCGCCTACACTCGGGCGATGACGGCCGAGGATGCGACCCGCCCACCCGCGCCTGCGGCAGGCGCCGCTCCGTGGCGTGAGGTCTTCCGCGGTCGTCGGGGAAGGCTCACCGCCGGGCTGTTGCTGCTGGAGGCACTCGTCGCCGTGCAATCGCTGGTCGTCGCGACGATCATGCCCGACGTTCGCCGGGACCTCGGCATGGTGCATCTGTACGGACTGGTGTTCACCGCCTCGAGCCTGGCGACGATCGGGTCGATCCCGATCGTGGGACGGGCCATCGACCGGTTCGGAACCAAGGCCGTCCTGGTGCCGGTGCTCGCGGTCTTCTCGATGGGTCTGCTGACGTCCGCGACCGCCCGATCGATGCCGATCGTGCTCGTGGGCCAGTTCCTGCAGGGCATCGGCGGCGGCGGCCTCTATGCGCTGTCGCTCGGCACCGTCGCCAAGACGTATCCGGACGAGCTGCGACCCCGGGTTCTCGCGCTGCTTGCGACGATGTGGATCTTGCCAGGGCTGATCGGACCGCCGATCGGTGCGGTCATCGCCAGCACGATCGGGTGGAGGTGGGCGTTCGTCGCGCCGCTGCCGGTGCTGCTCGCCACCTGGGCCCTGATCACGCCCGTGCTCGACCTCGTTCCGCGGACCAAGGCAACGGCATCGAGTATCTCGTTGCGCTGGCCGCTTCAGCTCATGGTCGGCGCAGGCTTGATCTTCGCCTCCCTCACGGCCGTCGCCTGGTGGGTTCCGGTCACCGTGGCCGTCGGGCTCGCGGTCGGCGTGCCGGCCCTGCGTCATATCGCCCCGAGTGGCACGTTCCGCGCGGCTCCGGGCCCGGGTGCCATCGCGGCGGCGGCCTTCCTATTGTCTGTGTCCTTCCTCGCGATGGACGCGTTCCTCACGTTGATGCTCACCCGGGTGCGGGGGCTCTCGCTGGGCGCCGCAGGCCTCGCGATCACGCTGGCGACCGTGACGTGGGCGGCGGGCGCCCTGTGGCAATCGGATCGCGCGACCGCCCGGCCGCTCTCGTGGCTCGTCGGCGTCGGGGCGATCCTGCTGTTCATCGGGCAGGCGGCGGTTGCGAGCACGCTCTGGCACCAGGTGCCGCTCTTCGTGGCCTACGTCGGCTGGGGCATCGTGGGGCTCGGCATGGGCATCGCGTTCGCGACGATCCCTCTGGCGGCGATGCGCGTGGCAGGGTCCGGCGAAGAAGGCGAGGACCTCTCGGCCGTGCTCTTGATGGACATGCTGGGCGTCGCGACCGGAGCGGGCCTCGGCGGAGCCGCGATCGCGCTCTCGGACGCGATCGGCGCGCCGCTTCGCGCAGGCATCGGAGGTGCGTTCGCGATCGCACTCGTCGCAGCCGTCGCGCTGATCTCCATCACGCCGCGCATCCCCTCGGCACCCCCGGCCCGGCATGTCGAGACCTAGACTCAGGAGCGTGTCGAAGCTCCCGCGCATCGGGATCCAGCTCCCCGAGGTCGAGCGTGACGTGCGCTGGCCCGAGTACGTCGCGATGGCGCGGACCGCCGAGCGGGTGGGCTTCGACTCGGTGTGGGTCGGCGACCACCTGCTCTACCGGGGTGACGGGCGCCCCGAACGAGGCCCCTGGGAAGCGTGGACGACCCTGGCCGGGATCGCCGCGGTCACCGAGCGGGTCGAGCTGGGGCCGCTCGTGGCGTGTACCGG
>JAOUEA010000190.1 GCA_029858935.1 Actinomycetota bacterium | reverse complement strand
CATGCGTAGCCGATCGTGCCGTCCACGTCGGCGTAAACCACGTTCTGCCCGGGGCACGCGAGTCCCTCGAGCGTCGCGGCGCGGAAGTCGTCGAACGACCTCGCTGCGGCCGCGTCGACCACCAGCGACGGCCGGATGCCCTGATCGAGGCCGACCCACGAGAGCGCGTAGACGGGCTCGTCGGGCAACGCGACGTACTCGGGGTGCACCATCCCGGAGACGAACGTGTCGAGCAATGGGCCGTGGCGCGACTCGCGCACCTCGACCACCCGAGCCTCATCTTCACCCCGCACGTTGATCTCCTCGCGGTGCATCGTCAGGGGTTCCCAGGCGCCCTCGTGCTCGGCGGCCGAGCGATCGCCGTTGAGGCGTTCTTCGAAGAGGTCCTGCACGTCGCCGCCCACGTTCGTCACGCCCCACGCGTGGTGGTCGGTGCAGCCGAGCAACACGCCGGGGGAGAACGTCAGCGCCACGCCCCTGGCTCGGTAGCCGGGGGCCGACAGATGACATTCGAACCACACGCCGGGTTGCACGGCGAGCAGATGCGGATCGTTCGCGAGCAGTGGGGCACCGGTCGTGGTGCGCGAGCCGGCCACCGCCCACGCGTTCGAGCCTTGTCCTTTAACTCGCCTCGTCGCGTCGAACAGGGCACCGGCGAGCGCGCCGGGCACGACCTCGGGCGCATCGACGGGAGGTGGCGGCAACAGGCGGGCGACGAGATCGTCGTCGCCCGCCTCGCCGATCCAGGCACGGAGCAGCTCCGTGTCCCAGTTTCCCGAAAGGCCCCACGCGAGCAGCACGAAGGCCGATGCCCAGGCCGCCTCGTCGTCAGGGATCCACGGCTGGGTGTCGAGCAGCGTGTACTCGAGCGGTGCTGCCGGCATGTCGGCCACCCAGGCGCGCACGCCGGCCCTGAACCGCTCGTGCATGCGGCGAGATCGCTCGTCCCATCCCGAGGCGATGCGAGCTCCCGCCCGATGGAAGCCGACGGTGCGCGCGAGCCGGTCGTCGTCGAGCGTTCGATCGCCGAAGAGCTCACTCAGCCGTCCGTTCGCGGCCCTGATCGTGAGCTCGAGCTGGAACAGCCGTTCTCCGGCGGTGACCACGCCGTGTGCGAACCACAGGTCGTCGAGCGAGGCGGCTTCGATGTACGGCACGCCCCACGTATCGCGCCGCACGGAGACGGGCTCACGCAAGCCATCGAGCGCGACGGACCCCTCGACAGGGAAGAGGGCAGCGGTCGCCATCGCCCGAAGGCCGGCGAGCGGATCGGTCGCGCCGTTCACACCGGGTCTTCGATCTGCGTGTTGCCGAGCCAGCTGTCGAAGAGCCCCGCGTAGATTCCTCTCATCGAGACGAGCTCGTCGTGCGTGCCGCGCTCGACGATCTCGCCGCGGTCGAAGACCAGGACATGCTCGGCGTGTTCAGCCGTGCTGAGGCGGTGGGCGATCGTCACGGTCGTGCGTCCGGCCGACAGCCGCCGGAGCGCCTCGGTGATGCGCGCTTCCATGGCGGGGTCGACCGCGCTCGTGGCTTCATCGAGGATCAGCAGCCCTGGGTCGGCGATCTGAGCGCGCACCAGCGCGATCAGTTGACGTTCGCCGACCGAGAGTTGCTCACCTCGTTCACCTGCGCGTGTGTCCAGGCCGTCCTGCAGCGAGCGCACCCACCCTCCGAGGCCGAGTTCCTCGAACGCGGCCTCGACCTCGCGGTCGGTTGCGCCGTCTCGGCCGACCTTCACGTTCTCCCGCACGGTCCAGTCGAACAGGAATCCGTCCTGGGGCACCATGCGGATCGCCGTTCGGCGCGACGCCGGGTCGATGCGCCGCAGGTCGACCCCGCCCACCTCGATCGTGCCGGTTCTCGGATCGGCCAAGCGGGTGAGCAGCTTGGCGAAGGTGGTCTTGCCGCTGCCGGTCTCGCCGACGATCGCGATGTGCGCGCCCGCGGGCACCGCGACGTCGATGTCGCGCAGCACGGCGACCCCGCCGCGGTAGCCGAATCCGAGGTCGCGAACGTGCACGTCGAGGGCGCCGTGCGGTGGCAGCACCACGCCGTCGACCGGCTCCACGAGCTCGATCGGCAGGTCGAGCACGGCGAGGATCTTCCTCCAGCCGGCGATCGCGGTCTGTGTCTCGGCATAGATCTCCGGCAGGTCCTCGAACACGCTCAAGAAGACATCGCCCAGGAACAGGAACGCCGTCGCCGCGCCGAACGTCAGGCCCCACTCCGGCCCGAAGAGCGCGCCCACGGCCATCACCACGGCGAGCGTCAGGGCGTAGAAGACGCTGGACATCGGCCACAGGGTGGCGGCGCGCAGGTGGGCCCTCACCTCCGCGTCGTAGCGCCGACCGATCGCCCCGGTCACCCGGTCGTGGATCGTGTCGTCGAGACCGTAGGCACGCACCACCGCGGCACCCATGACGCTTTCGCTCACTTCGCTCAGCATCTCCCCGACACGGGTACGCGCGGTGTCGAAGGCGGCCGACAGCCGCGACTGCATCGACCCCATGATCACGACGAGCGGCACCATGAGCAGCACGACGACGATCGAGAGCTGCCACGAGTAGAACAGCATCAGGGCGAGGGCGCCGAAGGCCTGCACGAACGAGATCAGCCACGCGATGCCACCCCACTCCGTGAACTTCTGCAGTGAGTCGGCGTCGGCGGTCACCCGAGCCACGAAGACGCCGCGCTTCTCCTCGCTCTGCTCGGCGATCGACAGTCGGTGGATGTGCGCGAACGTGCGCACGCGCAGGTTCATCAGCGCCTCCTCGGACGCACGCACCAGCCGGCGTCCGGCCGCGCGTGCGGCGAGGAAGGCCACGCCGACCAGCGCGATCGCGACGAAGCAGATGCCGTAGACGAACCCCGGCCTGAACTGGGGAGTGAAACCATGGTCGAAGACCTGTTGCACGAGCACGGGCGTCACGAGCGAGATCACCGTGATGCCCAGCGACACGACCAACGTGAAGCCGAGGCCGTCTCGCAGCTCGGGACTCTCACGCACCCCGCGGCGCAGCACCGCGAACGAGCCTTGCAGCTCGTCGGGCACCGGCAGCTCGTCGTCGGCTGTGCGGAGGTGAGTCAGCTCGGCCGTCACGACCGCTCACCTCGCTCGTAGGCTCTGATGATCGACGCGTACCCGGGTTGAGACCGGAGCAACTCCTCGTGGGACCCGGTCGCCTCGACCCTCCCCTTCCGCAGGAAGATCACCCGATCGGCCAGCCGTATCGTCGAGAGGCGGTAGGCCACGACGACGAGGGTCGTCGAGAGCTCGCGGCGCAGAGCCCCGAGGATCTCCGCCTCGATCGACGGGTCGACCGCGCTGGTGGCGTCGTCGAGGATCAGCAAACGCGGTGTGCGCACCAGCGCGCGAGCCAGCGCGACGCGCTGGCGCTCACCGCCCGACAGCGTGTGTCCGCGCTCGCCCACGACGGTGTCGTATCCGTCGGGCAGCGCTCGGATGAACCGATCGCACGCAGCGATCACCGCGGCATGCTCGACCTCATCGTCGGACGCGCCCGAGTCGAGCGCGATGTTCGAGCGCACGCTCTCCGCGAACAGGAAGCTCTCCTGGAACACGACCGCGACCGCCGAGCGCAACGACGCCGCGTCGACCTGGCGCAGGTCGATGCCGCCGATCTCCACGCGTCCTTCGTCGGGATCGACGAGTCGAACCATGAGCTGGGTGAGCGTGCTCTTGCCGACGCCGGTCGGCCCGACGATCGCGACCGACTCGCCCGGCGAGACCTCGAACGCCACTCCTTCGAGCACCGGGGACTCCTGCTCGTACTCGAGCCGCAGATCGTGGACACGCAGCCCCAGGGGTCCGTCGGGAAGCGGCATGCTCTCGCGCGACTGCGCCACCGTGACCGGCTCGCGGAAGACCTCCTCGATGCGGTCGTAGCCGACGACCGCGCGGGGAAGCTCCGCGAGGATCCAGCCGATGAACCGCATCGGCCACGACAGCAACTGGAACAGCGCCACGAACCCGATCAGGTCTCCGAGGGTGATCGCTCCGCTCGAAACGCGCCACGAGCCGACGGCCAGCAACAGGGCGATGGCCAGCGTCGGCAATGCGTCGAGGGCGGCCTCGAAGCTCGCCCGGATCGAGCCGGCACGAACGCGCTCGTCTCGGAGCGCGCGCGCTCTCTCGAACAGTCGCTGCGTCTCGGCGTGCTCGCGGCCCAACGTCTTGACCACCAACGCGCCGTCGATCGACTCGTGTGCCACGGCGCTCACGTCGCCGATGCGCTCCTGGGCGAGGCGGGAGGGCTCCTCCATGCGCCGCGCGAAGATCTGGTTCATGATCGCGAGCGACGGGAACACGACCAGGCCGACCAGCGCGAGCACCGGGTCGGTCGTGAGCAGCGCGATCAAGGCCAACACCGTCAGCACGATCACGCCCACCGCGAACGGCACAGGCCAGAACACGTCGACGGCTGCTTTCACGTC
>JAOUEA010000189.1 GCA_029858935.1 Actinomycetota bacterium | reverse complement strand
GAGACCGCCCAAGCGCGAACCGGTCGCGGTGCCGACCCCGTTCCTGCGGCGTCGTTGGGTGCAGGTGACGGCCGGGTTCCTGGTCGGCGTGCTCTCGATGATGCTCGGGCTCTGGGTGACCAACAACCTCCGGGAGGCCGACGCGCAGTCCGACGCCGACGCGAGGGCGGCCGACCGCCTGGCGGCGGCGACCGCTTACCAGCAGGCCGTCCGGAGCGCCTATGGGAAGGTCGGTGTCGTCGACCCTGGCGTTCCCCCCACGATCCTCGCCGAGATGAACGCGGCGCTCGATGCGCTCGCCAAAGGCAACGCGCAGTCGGGCGTCGAGGACGTGTTCGCCCGAGCGGCCGCCGACGCCGGCAAAGCGCGGAAGGAACTGGCGGGGTTCGACATCGCGAGCACGGTCGCGGACCAGGGGTTCAACGCGGTGTCTGCGGCCGCCTACACGGGCTCGGCCGCCACCCTGATCCAGGTGCTGGCGCAATACCGTCAGGCTGCGTTGATCGCGGCATCGGCCACAGCCGTGGGCGGCCCGGAGGGCGAACGGCTGACCGACGTCGCGGTCGAGCTCCGCGATACGGCGCAAGCCCAGCTGATCCAGGGTTGGACGACGTACCTCCAGGCGCTGGAGGCCGGAGGACGGGCCGAGGGACCGCCTGGGGGAAGTGGCGTGCCCGGGCTCCCCGGCGGCTGAGGGCGACGATGGGAACCAGCTCGCGCATCGTGGTGGTCGCCAATCCGACCGCGGGCAGGGGCAAGGCTGGGAAGCGCATCGGGGCGGTCGACACCACCCTGCGCGACCTCCACGTCGACCACGAGATCCGGGTCGCCGGGTCGGCGGCAGAGATGGAATCGGTCTGCCACGAGGCCGGTGAGCAGGGAGCCGAGATCGTTGCCGTGCTCGGAGGGGACGGCACCGTCTCGTGCGCCGCGAACGGAGTGCTCGGCACGGGAGCCGCGCTCGCCGTGCTGCCGGCCGGCACCGGCGACGACTTCGCCACGGCGATCGGAGCCGGATCGTTTCCGGCTGCGGTGAGGCTGCTGGCGAATCCCAAGACGGCCGACGTCGACGTGGTGCGGGTGCGCACCGCCGACGCAGACCGATGCTTCGTGAACATCGCCGGGGCAGGATTCGATTCGGAGGTGACCGAGACGGCCAACGCGATGTCCGTGAACCTCGGCGGCACCGGCACCTACATCGCGGCGTTGTTGAAGACCCTGTCGCGATTCACGCCCGCCCGCTATGACCTCACGATCGACGGTGAACCACTGACCCTCGACGCGATGTTGGTCGTGGTCGGCAACGGCGTGTCATATGGTGGTGGCATGAAGGTGCTTCCCGACGCGTCGGTCGTCGACGGCGTCCTTGACGTCTGCATCGTCGAGGCGCTCTCGAAGGGTGCGTTCCTTCGGGCCTTCCCGAAGGTGTTCGCCGGCCGGCACACCACGCACCCGAAGGTGAGGATGGCGCGGGCCACCGCGATGACGATCGAGGCGAACCGGGGCCTACAGGTCTACGCCGACGGGGAGCGGGTCGGCGGCTTACCGGCAAGCTTCGAGGTGCTGCCAGGCGCCCTGCCGGTCGTGGTCGGTCCCGAGGCGGCGGGGCTGCGATGAGCCAGGCAGCCGATGGCGTGCTCCTGATCCACGCGTTCCCTCTCGACCATCACATGTGGGACGCGACGGCCGAGGATCTGCGAGCCGGCGGATGGCGTATGGCCGCCCCGTCGCTCCCGGGCTTCGGCGGCTCCGAGGGCACCGGGTCCGTGATGTCGATGGGGTCTGCGTCCGACCGCTGCATGCAGGCGCTCGATGCACAGGGCATCGAGCGTGCCGTGATCTGCGGCCTGTCCATGGGCGGATACGTTGCCTTCGAGATCTGGCGCATGGCTCGCCAGCGTGTGGCAGGCTTCGTGCTCGCCAACACTCGTTCGGGGGCCGACACCGATGAGGCCGCTGAGGGGCGACGCTCGCTCGCCGCGAAGTTGCGCGCCGAAGGCAGCGGCTTCCTGGTCGACGCGCCGCCGCCGCTACTCGCCGCGCCGCTCGGGGAAGGGCACTGGCCGCGGGTGCTGAGTTCGATCGGTGAGCAACCGGCAGAGGCGATCGCCGCTGCCGCGGAGGGGATGGCGGAACGGCGGGATTCCACCCCCGATCTCGGCACCATCGACGTGCCGTGCCTCGTGCTCACCTCCGAAAAGGACACGCTGATCCCGCCCGCGACCACACTCGAGATGGCCGAGCACATCCGTGACGCCCAGGCGGTCACGCTCGCGGGTGCCGGGCACCTGTCGAACGTGGAGGCTGCGTCGGCGTTCTCCGAGGCCCTCACGGACTTCCTCGGAGGGTTCCGGAACGTCTGACGACGCCGCGTCGGCACCACGGGAATCGAGCGCCGGGCCCGGGGACCCCCGCCCGTAGACTGGCGCCATGACCACGCCCGCGGCGTTCGCCGCGCAGTTCCCCTTCGAGCTGGACGAGTTCCAGGTGCAGGCCGCCGAGGCGGTCGATGCCGGGATGTCGGTGCTGGTCGCGGCGCCGACCGGCAGCGGGAAGACCGTCGTCGCGGAGTTCGCGATCGAGCGTGCCCTCGACCGTGGTGGCAAGGCGTTCTACACCACACCGCTCAAGGCACTCTCGAACCAGAAGTTCGGCGACCTGTCGGCGAAGCACGGCACCGCTCGAGTCGGCCTGCTTACCGGCGACAACGCGATCAACCCTGACGCCCCCGTCGTGGTGATGACCACGGAGGTGCTGCGCAACATGCTCTACGAGCGATCAGACACCCTGAGCGGCCTCGAGAGCGTCGTGATGGATGAGGTGCACTACCTACAGGACCCCTACCGAGGCGCCGTGTGGGAGGAGGTGCTCATCCATCTGCCTCTGAGCGTCAGCGTGGTGTGCCTTTCGGCGACGATCTCCAACGCAGAGGAGTTCGGTGAATGGATCGGCACGTTGCGAGGCGAGACGAAGGTGATCATCGAGGAGCGTCGCCCGGTGCCACTCGAGCACCATTACCTGATCGGCCATCGCCTGCACCCGATGCACGTGGAGCAGGACGGAGTACCGATCCCGAACCCCTATGTGATCTCGCTCGACCAGAACGAGCTCCGCACCAAGACCTACTACCGGCGCAGCAGCGGCTATCCGCAACACCAGCGCATCTCCCGGCCGAGAGAGGGGCATCGCAGGGTCTACGTGCCTCGGCGATCGGAAGTGGTCGACGTGCTCGAGGAACACGGCATGCTGCCGGCGATCTACTTCGTGTTCAGCCGCGCGGGCTGCGATCGCAGCGTGCGGTGGATCCGAGAGGCCGGCATCTCGCTCACACGCCGAGCCGAAGCCGATCACATCCGCGAGCGAGCCGAAACGCGGGCCGCCTGGATCGACGAGGACGACCTGGTCACCCTGGGTTTCTACGACTTCCTCGACGGATTGACGGCCGGCGTGGCGTCGCACCACGCCGGCATGCTGCCGGTCTTCAAGGAGACGGTCGAGGAGCTGTTCGAAGCCGGACTGGTGAAGGTCGTCTTCGCGACCGAGACCCTCTCGCTCGGCATCAACATGCCGGCTAAGACGGTCGTGATCGAGGACCTGTGGAAGTTCCAGGGCGAGCGACACGAGCTGCTGACGCCGGGCGAATACACGCAGCTCACGGGACGCGCCGGGCGACGCGGCATCGACGACGTCGGCCACGCCGTGGTGCTGTATCAGAAGCAGGTCGACTTCGAACGGGTCGCCACACTCGCGCAGCGGCGCACCTACGACCTCGTGTCGTCGTTCCGGCCCTCGTACAACATGGCCGTGAACCTCGCTCGCAACTACTCCGAGGAACAGGCACATCGCCTGTTGAACAGCTCGTTCGGACAGTTCCTCACCGATCGCAAGGTCGTGGGTTTGGAACGGGAGCGGCGACGCGACTCGGAAGCGATCGAGGGCTACCGCGCGAACATGCGCTGTCACCTCGGGGATTTCGACGCGTACTGGTCTCTGGTGTCCAAGGCCCGCCGCATGCGCGAGCAGGATCGCAAGGGCCACGAACAGGCGAGGGTCGACTCGATCCGCGCGGCGGTCGGCAAGCTACGGCCGGGCGAGGTCATCTCGGTCCCCGACGGGAAGCGCGGGGGGCTCGGGGTGATCGTCAGCTCCCGCGACGGCAAGCCGACCGTGCTGACCCAGGATCGTCGGTACTTCCGGCTGGCGGCGCGCGACTTCCAGGACCCGCCGGCGGTACTCACGCGGATCCCGCTCCCGCGTTCCGGGAACGCGCGAGGCAGCCGCTACCGGCGGGACGTCGCCGCCAAGCTCGTCTCCTTGCAGGTGCGTCCGTCGAAGCCGGCGAAGCGTCGCGCCGACCCCAGGGTCGAACGAGAGGCCGTGAAACTGGAGGCGCTCGCCGCCGACCACCCATGCCACTCGTGTCCCGAACGTGCCAAACACGAACGCTGGGCCCGGCGGGTCGACGAACGAACCGCGTCGCTGTCGGGCATCGAGCGACGCATCCG
>JAOUEA010000030.1 GCA_029858935.1 Actinomycetota bacterium | reverse complement strand
GTCGGAGAGCGATCCTTTCGATGACCATCCAGGACGCCGTGGGCCACATACGTCGGGTCTACGTGCGGCCACCACAGCCTGAGGCGATGACCGAATGGCAGCGCAGCGAGTGGCGTTCGGCCCCCGACCCCGGTCGAGCGATCGAAGAGCATGCGGCCTTCCGCGAGACCCTCGGCGCACTCGGCGCCGACATCCTCGTCGGACAGACCGCGGTCCCTGGCGACCTCGATGCGATCTACGCCTACGACCCGACGCTGCCGACGGATCGCGGTGTGATTGTCCTGCGCCCCGGGAAGGTTCAGCGGCGCGGGGAGCCGGCCGCGCTCGAGCGTGATCTCGTGGCGGCGGGCCTCCCGGTGCTCGGCACCCTCACGGCACCCGCCACGGCCGAAGGCGGCGACATGTTCTGGCTGGACGACACCACCTTGCTGATCGGCCGCGGTCATCGCACGAACGACGGCGGCATCGATCAGATCCGCTCCCTCCTCGCCCCCGACGTCACGGTGACATCGTTCGACCTGCCGTACTTCCGAGGCCCGGGTGCCTGCCTGCACCTGATGTCGTTCATCTCGCCCCTCGCCCGCGATCTCGTCGTGGCCTACCCGCCGATGATGCCGGTGCGGCTCATGGAGATCCTGGAGGAACGGGGCATCGGGTTGGTCGAGGTCCCCGACGAGGAGTTCGATTCTCAGGGGGCCAACGTGCTCGCCCTCGCTCCCCGTGTCGCCCTGGCCCTCGAGGGGAATCCCGAGACCCGCCGACGCATGGAGGATGCGGGGGTCGACGTCCGCATGTACGCGGGCGAGGAGATCTCCCGCAAGGGAGACGGCGGGCCCACCTGCCTCAGCAGACCCCTCGACCGCGCTTGAGCATCGACCCCCTCGCCGTCGATGGATATGCTCCCCCGCGATGTCTCAATACGAGGTCTGGTTCGTCGTGCACATCTTCGGGGTGGCGGCGTTCCTGCTCGCGCACGGTGTGTCGATGTTCGCCCTCTACCGCGTGAGGGCCCTCGACCTCGACCGCGCGCGCATCGTGGACACGATCACGTTCTCCGGCGCGACGACCAAGCCGATGTACATCTCGCTGATCGTGCTCACCGTCGCGGGATTCATCGCGGGTTACCAGGGGAGATGGCTCGACGACTGGTGGATCTGGATCTCCGTCGCGATCCTCGTCTCGACCACGGTCGCGATGACCCTCATCGCGAAGCCCTACTTCAAACGCATCTCGGCGTCGTGCGCGATCCGTCCTTCTGGAGTCCCCCGCACGAGCGACGAAGAGCTCCGTGAGCTCGTCGGTTCGTCGAAGGTGCACCTGATCACTACGATCGGCGTCGCCGGCCTCGCGGTCATCATCTGGCTCATGATCACCAAGCCCGGTCAGACGTTCTGATCTCTCGCCTACGCCGGCGGCAGCGAGCGGGCCGCGGGCCCGTTCACGACCTCGCCAGACGGGCCGAACCTCGATCCGTGACACGGACATTCGAAGACGTGATCCGCGGTGTTCCACGCCACGGTGCACCCGAGATGGGTACACCGCGCCGACATCAAGTGCAGCTCGCCGACCTCATCCATGAACGCCGCGAGTCGCTCCCCCGCCTGCACCAGGATGCCACCTTCACCAGGCTCGAGCTCCGATGCCACCTGCGCGATCGTTCGTGCGACCAGCACATCGCGGTCGGTGAGATCGACGACCTTCTCCGGCACGGGATTCAGGAAGAAGCGCTTCGCCCCGGTCATGCCCTTGTTCCCGATCACGATCAGATCGGCTTCCACGTCCCGGGCAGCCGCCATGATCTCGGGAGCAGGATCGCCCTGGCGTAGCACGATCTCGCACTCGGCGTCGGCTCCGTAGACCGCCACCGTGTCGTCGGTGATGAGCCTGCCGGTCGCCGGGTGTCCCACGAACACCAGCGTCACGGGCGCCTCGATCGATGCGGCGAGGTCGAACCCCTTGCGGGCCGCCCGGTCGGCCGTTGGCGACCCGTCCGTCGCGATCAACACGCGCCGATAGAGCCGTTCGCCGTCACCACGTTCCGCGTCCATGGCGATCAGCAGGTCGCGGGGCGCACGGTGAGAGAGGCGGTCGGCCGTCGGGCCGAGCTCCGTCGCACTGCGACCACCGCTCACCACCATGAGACCGACGTCGCGTTCCTCGGCGAGCTCGATCAGCGCGTCGGCCGGCGACCGTCCACCCCGCAGCTCGCCGCTCACCTTCTTGACACCCGCATCCTTCGCGACGGCCATCGCGACGTCGAGCACCTCTTGGGCACCCTCCGGCCGCTCCCACACGTGTGCCACGATCAGTTCGGCCTTGCCGGCCTTGGCGAGCGTGGTCGCGACGTGACTCGTCGCGGCGGCCCGAGCCGTGCCGTCGGTGCCGTACAGGATGCGCTTGTATGCCACTGGCCAGACCTCCCGGGTCCCGAACGCTACCGCGCCTCGGCGGTCGTCGGCACGCGGTCCCGCTGCCCCCGGGTCTCACGGCCGGGAACGATCGACCGCGTGCGCTCTATCGTTGACATGAGGAGGTGCTTCGATGAGAACGCAGCTGGCACCGACGATCTGGGCCAGGGTGCGCCGAGCTGAGCGTCACGACCGAGAGCACCGACCGGACCCTCTGAGCAGACGTCGCAGAAGGTACCTGCCTCACCGCGTGCATCTGCGACGTGGGCTGCGCCTGAAGGGCAGGATCACGATGCCGCCCGTCTTCCGTCAGCGGCGACGTGGTGCCTGAGGGCGCGACACCTGGACGGCGAACCGACCGGGAGCGCGGCCTCGTATCCTGCGGGCATGTATCGGGTCTGGGTGTTCGTGCACCTGGTCGGGGTCGCCGGCTTCCTCGTGACCCACGGTGTCTCGATGTGGGCGCTGTTCGCTGTGAGGGCCACCGATGGAGATCGCGAACGGATCCTCGAGTGGTGCGAGACCTCGAAGCGCACCACGACGCCGATGTACGTGTTCCTCGGCCTTGTGCTGCTCGGTGGAGTCGCCGCCGGCATCGACGCAGCGCTGTTCGCAGACTGGTGGCTCCTCGGTTCACTGATCCTGCTGGTCGGGCTGACCGCCATGATGTCGGTGGTCGCGTCTCCGTACATGAAGCGTCTGCGTGAGGGCAGCACGCGCTGGGCTGACGGGAGCTTCACCATGACCGACGACGAATTGCGGGCGACGTTGGACGGACCGGCCACGATGATCATCGCCGCGTCGGGCTCGATCGGTCTGTTGGTCATCCTCTACCTGATGGTGTTCAAACCTGGCGCCTGATGGATCGCGTCGTCAATTTCGCCGCCGGCCCCGCGACCCTGCCCGTGTCGGTGCTGCAACAGATCCAGCGCGAACTCGTGTCGCTGCCCGGACTCGGCGTGTCTCCGCTCGAGATCTCGCACAGAAGCACCTGGTTCGACGAGGTGATCGATGAGGCCGAGGCAAACCTTCGAGTGCTGCTCGGCGTTCCCGACATGCATCGGATCGTGTTCTGCCAAGGGGGGGCCACGCAGCAATTCTCGATGGTGCCGATGAACCTGCTGCGGGGTGCCGGCCGCTCCGCGGACTACGCCGTCACCGGCGCTTGGGGTGCGAAGGCCGTGCACGAAGCCGAGAAGGTGGGGTCCGTGCACATCGCATGGAGCGGTGCCGGGGAGGGGTTCATCCGGGTGCCCAATGCACGTGAATGGGAACCCTCCGCGGACGCCGAGTATCTGCACGTCACGACGAACGAGACGATCGATGGCGTGCAATGGACCTCGCCGCCGACCCCTCCGGAGGGCGTGCCGCTCGTCGCCGACATGTCATCGGATTTCCTGTCTCGACCTCTCGACATCGGCCGGTTCGGTCTGCTCTACGCGGGAGCTCAGAAGAACGCAGGACCGGCGGGCGTCACGATCGTGATCGTGCGCGAAGACCTGCTGGAACGAGCCCCCGACGGCCTGCCGACGATGCTCGACTATCGGACGTTCGTCCAGCACGGCTCGCGCTACAACACCCCACCGGTACTCGCCATCTACGCCGCGATGCTGGTGACGAGGTGGCTGCGCGACGAGGTGGGTGGGCTCGACGAGCAGGAGCGCCGCAACCGGGCGAAGGCGGCACTCGTGTACGACGCGATCGATTCGAGCGGCGACTTCTACCGGGGTCACGCTCAGGCGGATTCGCGATCGATGATGAACGTCACGTTCCGGCTGCCCAGCCCCGAGCTCGACGCGGCATTCGTCACGGAGGCGGCAACTCACGGTCTTGCCGAACTCAAGGGGCACCGCAGCATCGGCGGCGTCCGAGCGAGTCTCTACAACGCCATGCCTGTCGAGGGCGTCGAGGCCCTCGTCACGTTCATGCAGAGGTTCGCTGCCTCACACCACTAGTCCGCAGTGGACTAGTGGGTAGAGCACCGTTCTCATGCTCGAACCAGCTCGTCTGCCATCTCGGCGTAGACCTGCGTGTGACGATCGACGTCGTCGACCGTCGTCGCAGGCGACATCAATGCCATGTTGTGGAACGGGGTCATGAGGACGCCGCGGTTCAACAGGTAGAGGTGGATGTACGGGTCGATGTCGTCGTCCTGGCCAGCTGCGGCTTCAGCGCCGTTGCGTGCAACATCCGATCGGAACAGGTATTCGACTCGACAGCCGAGTCGGACGACGTGCCACGGCAACTCCCGCGACTCGATCACATCGCGCACACCCTGCTCGAACCGCTCGCCGAGCGCGATCATCCGCTCGAAGGCCTCGTCCGTCATGACCTGCCCGAGCGTCGCGCGCATGGCGGCGAGCGAGAGCGCGTTCCCTGCGAGGGTGCCGCCGACTCCCCCGACGTCGGCGTTCTTCCAGTCGGTGTGCTCGTACACCATCTGGCTGACGCGCTCGCTCATGCCATACGCACCGCTCGCGATGCCGGCACCCAGTGTCTTCCCGATCGTGACGAAGTCGGGCTCGAGGCCCCATGCCTTCGTGCACCCGCCCGGACCGGCGCTGATCGTGTGGGTCTCATCGATGATCAGCAGCGCGCCGTACCTCGTGCACAGTTCGCGGACCGCCTCGTGGTAGCCAGGATCGGGCAACACGATTCCGATGTTGGTGAGTGCCGGTTCGAACAGGCAAGCCGCGACGTCGCCGTTCGCGAGCGCGGCCTCGAGTGCCTCGAGGTCATTGATCTCCACGACGCGGGTGGTCTCGTCGAGTGGGACCGGCTTGCCGATGTTGCCTTCGCGAGCGATCGTCGCACCGTCGTCACCGATCGTCGCGAACGTCTCGTCGACCGAGCCGTGGTAGCACCAGTTGTGCACGACGATCTTGGACCGCTGCGTGATCTCTCGCGCCCATCGGATCACGAACCGGTTCGCGTCGGTCGCCGTCAGCGTGAACTGCCAGTACGGAACGCCGAACCGCCGGGCCATCTCAGAGCCGACCCACGTGGCGTCCTCGGTCGGCAGCATGAGCGTGATGCCGTTGGCAGCTTGGTCCGCGATGGCGTCGACCGCGACCTTCGGAGCGTGTCCTGCCATGCCGCCCGTGTCGCCGAGACAGAAGTCGACGAACTCGTTGCCGTCGACGTCCCAGAAGCGAGCGCCTTCGGCCCGATCGACGTAGACGGCATGATCACCTGGCCAGCGGGTCATCCAATTCATCGGCACGCCGAACAACAGCGAGCGCTTGGCTTCTTCGGCGAGCTGACCGCTGCGGGCGTGCCGCTCGCGGAACGTCGCCCGCTCGCGCTCGGCGAGCTCTGCGACGCGGGAACGATCGACGGTCTTCAACGGAGACCTCCTTGGCCGTACGGGCGGTACATGCTGGTGGCGGGAGTCTAGCCTGGCCGCGACGGCCCAAGGCTCGTGTCCCGCCGTACCCTTGCCGCCATGGGGTGGCCGGTCGTGTGGGCGTCGGGTGGTCCTCGTGAGCGAGGTCGCGCATACGGCGAGGCCGCTCGCGACCGGGTGCATCGTTCGATCGAGCTCTACTCGGCCGTCTTCCGCCATTACGCAGAACTCGAATGGTCCGAGGTTCGCGACCGGGCCGGCTCATTCGCGGAGTGGTTCGACGATACCGACGTGCAGCTGTTGCCCGAACTCGAAGGCATCGCCGAAGGAGCGTCCGTCGAGGCCGAAGACGTGCTCGCCCTCAACGTTCGCACGGAAGTCATGTTCGGGCTCGACACCAGGCGAGCGAGGGCAGCCGCCAAGGAATGCACCGCGATCGGAGCGGCATCACCGGCCACCGCCGAGGGCCGGGTTCTGGTGGCGCAGACGTGGGACTGGAAGCCCGCCGCCCGTGACACGTGCGTCCTGCTTGCGATGCGGCCGACCGGGCGTCCGGCATTCGCGACCTTCGTGGAAGCAGGTTTGCTCGCGAAGTGCGGCATGAACGAAGCCGGCATCGGGATCGCGACGAACGCGCTGACCTCGAGCCGCGACCGCGGCGAGCCGGGCGTCCCGTTCCATGCGATCCTGCGACGGCTCCTTACGAGCTCGAGCCACGCCGAGGCGGTTTCGGAAGTGACGACGCGCATCCGAGGGTCGTCGGCGAACTACGTCGTGGGCTCCCGCGACGGACAGATCTCCGACCTCGAGGTGGGCCCAGGGGGGGCCGACACCGCCTGGCGCGTGGACGACGCCGTCGTGTGCCACGCGAATCACTTCGTGCGCCCCGACCGCCCGTTCAAGGACCTCGCCTTGCTCGACGGACCGGAGTCGCCCGATCGACTCGCCTCGGTGCGCGACGACCTCAGCGAACGACCGATCGATGTCGCGTCGATCGAGCGCGCCCTGCGGTCCCATGCAGGAATCGAACGCGGCCCTGGGTCGGTCTGCGCCCACGGCGACCCGTCGATGCCTGCCGAAGCCGACTACGTGACCATCGCGGGCATCGTCTTGGACCTCACGGCCGCAGAGCTGCATCTCACCCGTGGGAATCCGTGCGAAACGCCCTTCGAAACGCATGTCCTCCAGGATCTGCTCGCGTCCCGTTGACGCCTGCCACGAAACCGTCAAGGTTGGCCGACGTGCAGCCGATGGGGTAGCACGATGGACCCAGAGCGCGACCCTCCGCATCGGCGTTCGACCGACGGGCTCAGCCGCCGCCTGAGCGACTTCCCGAACGAGCCTTCGCCCAACGGCAAACCACGCCGCCGTGACTACGACGGATGGCTCGATCGATGGGTGGCGACGGTCTCCGATCTCACCCGCCTGAAGAACACGCACCCGATGATGGATGCCGTGATCGACGAGCAGATCGGCCGCCAGATCCGCATCGGTGACCGGTGGCTCACCGACTGGGCATCGTGCAACTACCTCGGCTTCGACCTCGACCAGGAGATCATCGACGCGGTGCCCGAGTACCTGGCTCGGTGGGGGACGCACCCGTCGTGGTCGCGCCTGCTCGGGAACCCGGTCTTGTACCCGGAGATCGAGGCGCAGGTGAGCGAGCTGGTGGGCAGCGAGGATTCGCTGCTGTTGGCGACGATCACCCACATCCACATGTCCGTGATCCCCGTGCTCGTCGGCGACGGCACGATCTTCCTCGACGGCAGGGCCCACAAGACGATCTACGACGGGGCCATGGTGGCCGCCGGCCACGGCGCCAACGTCGTTCGGTTCCGCCACAACGATCACGAGCACCTCGAGGAGGTCTTGCGGGCGAGCGACCCCGCCAGCCCCCGGCTGATCGCCATGGACGGGGTGAACTCGATGACGGGCAACGCGCCGGACATGCCGGCGTTCTCGCGGATCGCGGGTGACCACGGGGCGTTGCTCTACGTCGACGACGCCCACGGATTCGGCGTGATCGGCGAACGCGCATCCGACGAACTCAGCGGCTACGGCACGAAGGGCAACGGCATCATGCGCCACTTCGACGTGCCCTACGACAACACGGTGTACGTCGCGGGCTTCTCGAAGTCGTATTCGTCGCTCCTCGCGTTCATCGCCTTGCCCACGCGCTTGAAGGACGCTCTGAAGGTGCTGGCGCCTCCCTATCTCTACTCCGGGCCCTCGCCGATCTCATCGCTCGCGACGACGATCGCCGGACTGCAAGTGAACCGCACGCGTGGAGATCGTGCCCGCGCCGATCTGTGGCGCATGACCCACCGGTTGCTGGACGCGCTGCACGAGATGGGCATCAGGACGCCGAACACGTCGGGGTTCCCCATCGTCGAGGTACCACTCGCCAACCACGAGGAGATCGACGACGTGGGCCGGTACCTGTTCGAACACGGACAGTACGCGACGATGGCCGCCTATCCCCTGGTGCCCACCGATGAGGTCGGCTTCCGCATCCAGGTGACCGCCGCCAACACCGACGAGGAGATCGGGAGCCTCATCGAGGTGCTGGGCGCGCTCCACGACCACTTCCTGCTCGAACAGAGCGTCGATGCCGCGGCCTCGGCCGGCCTCGCCTGATCCGGAGGTCTCGACGATGACGCTCGAGGCGGCCCGAGCAGGAAGACTCGCGGGTCGCACCGCGCTGGTGACCGGCGGGTCGTCGGGGATCGGTCTCGCCGTGACGTCACGCTTCGTCGCCGAGGGTGCCGACGTCACCGCGCTCGCCCGCTCGTACCGACCCGAGGTCGACGACGTGGGCGCACGCTTCGTCGGTGCCGACACGTCGGAACCCGAACAGATGCACGAGGCCCTCGCGGCGACGAACGCACGGGTCGGACCGCTGGACGTGCTCGTGCTGAACGCCGGCATCGCGAGCCTCGACGCCGAGACCATGGAACAGACCGATCTCGCCGAGGTGGCACACCTCGTGCAGGTGAACACGATGGGGGTGCTGCACGGGCTCATCTCGGCGCCCCCTTACCTGCGCGACGGGGCAAGCGTCATCGTCACGGCCTCGGCGGCGACATCGTGGGCGTTCCCCGGGTACATGGGATACAGCCTGTCGAAGGCGCCGCTCAACGAGATGGTCCGCCATGCGGCGATGAAGCTCGGCTCGCGAGGGATCCGTGTCAACAGCGTGAGCCCAGGCACCGTGCTGACCCCGATGCAGCCTCCCGACGATCCTGAGGCTCGGATCGCACACGTCGCGACCTGCCTCGGGAGGCCGGCGTTCCCCGACGAGATCGCCGGGGTCTACGTCTTCCTCGCTTCGGACGACAGCGCCTACGTGACCGCGACCGACATCCGAGCCGACGGTGGCTGGCTCGACGGGCTGACCGAAGCCCACGCCGAGACGCTCCTCGCGGGTCTCGGTCTCCGCGACGGTGTCCGACTGGACAACGCCGCAGGTCAGGCCGGTTGACTACCCGATTCCGGGTATCAGCCGGACCCCGATCGCACCGATAACGCAGAGGTGAAGAACCGGGCGTGGATCGTGTATCCCGTGGCCGCGGTCGCTGCGACGGCTGCCTACTACGTACTGGGTCACAGCAGCGTCCTCATCAATGTCATCGGTTTGTCCTCGCCGGTGTTCATCCTCGTCGCGGTGCACCTGCACAAGCCTGAGCGACGTGCCCCGTGGTTCACGATCGCGGCCGGCCAGTTCCTGTTCATCGTCGGCGACGTCGTTTCGTACAACTACGAGCGTTTCAATCATTCGCTGCCGCAGCTCTTCCCGCTGGACTTCGCCTATAACCCAGCGGGTGACGTGCCCTTCCCGGGGCCAGCCGACCTGCTGTACCTGAGCGTCTACCCGTGCCTGATCGCCGGCGTGATCATGCTGATCCAAGCGCGCAGCCCGGGTCGCGACCAGGCAAGCCTGCTCGACTCGGCGATGGTCGCCATCGGCGTGGGAACCGTGACGTGGGTGATGCTGATCGCGCCGTACCTCGACATCGCGGAGCTCGATCTGAAGATCAAGCTCACTGCCATGGCGTACCCGGTCATGGACCTGCTGCTCGCGGCTGCCGCGATCCGGCTCGCCGTCGGTGCAGGACGCCGCCCGGTCGCGTTCTACCTTCTGACAGCCTCGATCGTTGCCCTGTTCGTGACCGATGCCGCGTACGCCTGGTTCGGCCTCTACACCGAGAGCGGCTACCAACCGGGCTCGAGGCCGGGTGGATCGCGTTCTACGTGCTGCTGGGCACGGCTGCGTTGCACCCTTCGATGCGAGTGCTGACCGAACGCGCCCCCCAGCGCGATGAACACCTTACGTTCGCTCGCCTCGTCTTGCTCACGATCGCAGCCCTCTCACCGCCCGTCGTCAGGCTCGTCCAACTGGCACGCGGGGAAGAGGTCGACATCGGCGTGCTGAGCGCCGCCTCGATCGTGCTCTTCCTGCTCGTCGTGCTCCGCATGGTGGGCTTGATCCGCCAGCAGGAACGATCCGCCGAGCTCGAGCGCGCACTGCGCGAGGCCGGAGCGACCCTGGTAACGGCGACGAGTCGCGAGGGCATCCACGAAGCGGCGATCGACGCCGCTCGAGCCCTGGCGGGCCACGACGCGGTGATCCGCATGTGCGACGAGCCGGAGAACTCGGAGGATCTCGTCGTCGTCGCCTCCGCAGGCGGGGCAGATGTGCACGGCGTGGAATTCTCGTTCTCGCTGCTGCAGAAGTGGAAGCGGGAGCGATTGCTCGCCAACGACGCCTACCTCATCAAGGCTTACGAGAGCACCCTGCGCGAACCGCTCGCGATGGCCGTCGACGAAGACGGTTCCGTCTTCGTCGCCCCGTTGTTCATCAGGGACGAGCTGCACGGGCTCATGGTGGTTGCCACACCCGAGGAGATGTCGCGTTCGGTCGCGGATTCCCTTAGGGCGCTCTCGTCACAGGTGGCCTTGGCGCTCGAGTCGGCCTCGCTGACCGAGGACCTGCTGATCAAACAGAGCGAGGCACGGTTCGCATCGCTGGTCAGCAACTCATCCGACGTAGTCTGCGTGATCGATCCTGACACGACGGTGACTTACGCGAGTCCGTCGACGGCCCGGGTGCTGGGGTTCGACCCGACCCAGATCGAGGGAACACGATTCTCGGACCTGATACACCCCGACGACATGACCCGCGTGCTGCAGTTCCTCCTGCCGGTGGTCCACGCCGAAGGACGCACCGGGCTCGTGGAGTTCCGCATCCGGCGTCGCGACGGTGAGTACATCCAGACCGAGACGTTGCGCACGAACCTGCTGCACGACGCCAACGTGAAGGGCATCGTGCTCAACACGCGCGACGTCACCGAGCGCAAGCAGTTCGAGGAGCAGCTCGCCCATCAAGCGTTCCACGACTCGGTGACGAACCTCGCGAATCGTGCGCTCTTCCACGATCGTGTTTCCCACGCGCTCGAGCGGCAGGCCCGCGACCTCGAGCCGATCTCGGTGTTGTTCATGGACCTCGACGACTTCAAGACGATCAACGACTCGCTCGGGCACGCCGCTGGCGATCAACTGCTCAGCGAGGTGGGAGAGCGTCTCAGGGGATGCCTTCGCACCGCGGACACCGCAGCAAGGCTCGGAGGGGACGAATTCGCGATCTTGCTCGAGGACAGCGACGAGGGCATCACCGCCGCCGACGTCGCTGAACGCATCATGCTGCTGATGGAGGACCCGTTCACGCTCGAGGGCAAGGAGGTCTTCGTGCGGGCGTCGGTGGGCATCGCGACCGTCGACGGCGACCGACCGGGCGACGTCGAAGAGCTGCTGCGGAACGCCGATGTCGCCATGTACATGGCGAAGGAACGCGGCAAGGGCCGCTATCAGGTCTTCGAACCCGCGATGCATGACACCGCGCTCAGACGCCTGGAGCTCAAGGCAGACCTGCAGCGTGCGATCGAGCACGGGGAGTTCCTCCTGCACTACCAGCCGGTGATCGAGCTCGAGAGCGGTCGCATCCTCGGTGTCGAGGCGCTGATCAGATGGATCCACCCGGTGCGCGGCCTCGTCCCGCCGCTGGATTTCATCCCGCTCGCGGAGGAAACCGGCCTGATCGTGCCGATCGGTCGATGGGTCCTGCACGAAGCATGCGGGTACGCCTTGGAGCTCCAAGGGCGGTTCCCGAACGATCCGGCGCTGCACATGGCCGTGAACCTCTCGGCGCGTCAGATCGCGCGACCCGAACTCGTCGACGAGGTACGGGACATCCTCATCGACACGGGTCTCCCGCCCGAGTCGTTGATCCTCGAGATCACGGAAAGCGTGATGATGCAGGACATGGACCTGTCGATCGAGCGGTTGGGCGCGCTCAAGCAACTCGGCGTGCAGCTCGCGGTCGATGACTTCGGCACTGGGTACTCGTCGCTCAACTACATCAGGCGATTCCCGGTCGACATCCTGAAGGTCGACAAGTCGTTCGTCGACGGCGTCAGTGAAGGCGGCGAGGCCTCGGCGCTCACGGCCGCGGTGATCGAGCTCGCCGGCATCCTCAACCTGACGCCGGTCGCAGAGGGCATCGAGCGCGCCGATCAGCTCCAGCGGCTCCTGGAACTGCATTGCGACGTCGGCCAGGGCTTCTTCTTCGCGAAGCCGCTCCCGAGCGACGAACTGGCCGCCCTGCTGACCGAGCGGTCCGCCATGCAAGGCGAGGCCGAAGCCCTCGCTCGCGGCAATCAGGTCTAGAATCGCCAGAACCGCCGGCCCGCATCCCGCTCGCGAGCACGTACCCTGAGCCGATGCGGCTTCGACGTCTCCTCGTCGCGACCTTCACGACCTGTGCGGCCTTCGTCGTGGCGGCCCCGGTGGTGCCCGCAGTTGCCGCACCTCCTCGCTGGGTGCAGCGCGTGGACTTCCTCGTCGACGATCTCCCGATCTCCGTGGCGATCTCGCTCGGCGGCAAGCCCCTGTACCGGCACAAGGACTGGGTGGCACGGCCACCGGCCTCGAACGAGAAGCTGTTGTTGTCCATGGCGCTGCTCAAGCGGTTGGGTGGGGAAACGACGATCCCGACACGCCTGTTCGGCACAGAACGCGTCGGAAGCGACGGCGTGTTGACGGGCGATCTGTGGATCGTCGGGCACGGCGACCCCGAGATCGCTGGCCGTGACATGGCCGACCTCGCGCGTGCTCTCGTCGATGCGGGCGTCGTCCGGGTCCGTGGACGAGTGTTCGGCTCGACGGGACCGTTCGCCCGCGATTGGTGGGCCCCGGGCTGGCGCGACTACTTCCCTCGCTACTACATCGCACTGCCGACGGCCCTAACGTACCGGTTCAATCAACGGGCAGGCGGGCGGCACGTGAGCGATCCGGAGCGGCTGGCCGCGAAGGCCTTGACCAAGAAGCTCGAGGCCCGCGGCATCGAAGTGACGGGCAAGGCTGGCTCGGGTCGGCCTCCGGGCCGCCTCGTGAATCTGGCGTCGCTCCGAAGCGATGCGCTTTCCACGATCATGCGTCGCATGAACCTCGTGTCGAGCAACTTCCGCGCCGAGGTGCTCGGGAAGATGCTCGGCGCCCGACGGCTGGGCTCACCGGGCACGATCGCGAAGGGCGCGAGGGTGATCGAGCGCTTCGCCGATGCCCGCGGGGTGCAGCTGGTCGCACACGATGGCTCGGGCCTGTCGTATGCGAACCGCGTCAGCGCCGACGGCATGGTTGACATGCTGAGGGTGGCCGAACGTGCGCCGTGGGGGGAGATGCTGCGTGCGACGCTACCGGCGGGCGGTGAAGGGACGCTGAAGGATCGGCTCGAGACGGTCACCGTACGAGCGAAGACCGGCACTCTGATCGAGGTCTCGGCACTTTCGGGATGGGTGTGGCTCGAACGAGAAGACGCGTGGGCCGCCTTCTCGATCCTGTCGAGCGGCATGAACACGACCCAGGCCAAGTCGATCGAGAACAAGATCGTGCGGGTCGTGGCAGCCAACGCCGCGCCCCGATAGCGACCTCAAAGGGTGCGGGCATACCGCACGACCGGCATGTTCGAACATCGGCTCTGGTGCGTGCGACGGCTCCCGTCCCAAGTCCAGCCGGCCCGCTCGTAGAACCGGCGCGCCCGATCGTTCGTCTCGAGCACCCACAGCGTGGCTCGTACGAACCCGGTTCGCCCCATCTCGTCTGTCGCCCGCGCGAGCAATGCCCGGCCCACGCCTGTCCCTGCCACGCGCTCCTCGAGATAGATCGCAAAGAGCTGAGCGGTGCCCGGCCGGACATCGTCGTCGTCGGTCGCCGCAGCGTGCGCGAAACCGACGACGGCATCCCCGTCGGTCGCGACGAGGACGATCTGCCCCTCGGACGGGATGATCCGGCTCCATCGGTCTTCACGCTCCGACACGTCCAGCGAATCGAGCGTTTCCTGCGGAAGCTGGTCGCGGTAGGCCCAGCGCCACGACGATACGTGCACCGCCGCGATCGTGGGTGCGTCCTCGGGGTTCGCGGCTCGCAGCGTGATGACGGTGTCGGCGGGTCCCACGAGCTCACGCCTCCGGCGAGCGGGGATGCAGCAGACCGTAAGTGTAGCCGTCGACCAACGCCTCCCACGAAGCCTCGATGATGTTCTCGCTGACCCCGACGGTGGTCCACTCTCGCTCGCCGTTCGATAGATCGATCAGCACGCGAACGACCGCACCCGTCCCGTGCGTCCCGCTGAGCACGCGCACCCGGAAGTCCTCGAGCTCCATCTGATCGAGGGCCGGATAGTCGTTCGCGAGCGCTTTGCGCAGGGCGGTGTCGAGCGCGCCGACCGGACCCTGGCCCTCGGCGGACTCGATGTGTCGAGACCCGTTCGTCCGCACCTTGACGGTCGCCTCGGCCAGCGGCGGCTCGTCGTCGCCGACACGCTCCTCGACGTGCACGCGATAGCTGTCGATCTCGAAGAACGGCTGACTCCACCCCGCCGCCCGCCGCATCAACAGTTCGAGCGACGCCTCGGCCACGTCGAACGCATACCCTCGAGACTCGCGTTCCTTGATCTGTTCCACCACAGCTGGGATCGCTGCCTCATCCAGCCCCAGCCCGAGCTCGGCGGCCTTCATGCGGATCGTGGCCCCACCTCCGTAGTCGGACGCGACCACGCCACGGCGGTTGCCCACCGACTCGGGTGGGACGTGCTCATATGCGCGTGAGACCCGGGCGACCCCGCTGGTGTGCAAGCCCGCTTTGTGCGTGAACGCGTAACGGCCCGCGTACGGCTGGCGAGAATCGGGTGCGACGTTGGCGATCTCGGCGACGAAGCGGGCGAGCTCGGTGAGGTGCTCCACGGCGCCGTCGGGAAGCGTATCGGTCGCGCCCATCTTCAGCACGAGGTCGGCGGTCAACGGGATCAGATCGGCGTTGCCGGTGCGCTCCCCGTATCCGTTGATCGTGCCCTGCACCTGATGCACGCCGGCGTCGACCGCCACGAGCGAATTCCCGACGGCACATCCGGCGTCGTTGTGTACGTGGATGCCGAGCGGCACGCTCGCTCGCGCCTTGACGTCGCGCACCACCGCGCCGACGTCGAAGGGCAACATGCCGCCGTTCGTATCGCACAGCACGAGACGCTCGGCGCCGGCTTGCTCGGCCGCATCGAGCACGGCCATCGCGAACGACGCATCGCTGCGGTAACCGTCGAAGAAGTGCTCGGCATCGAAGAACACGCGACGGCCCTGGGCCCGGAGGAACTCGACCGAGTCACGAACCATCGCGACACCCTCGGGAAGATCGGTCCGAAGGGCCTCGAGGACGTGCAGATCCCACGCTTTCCCGACGAGACAGACCACCTCGGTGCCTGCGTCGAGCAGATCACGCAGCGCCTGAGACCCATCGGCGCGCTCCCCCGCACGACGGGTCATGCCGAACGCCGTGAGGGTGCTCGTGTGGAGCGACTCCTTCGCCGCGAGCTTGAAGAACTCGGTGTCGCGTGGGTTCGCGCCCGGCCAGCCGCCTTCAACGTAGGGGAACCCGACTTGGTCGAGCTTGTGCAGGATGCGCAGCCGGTCCTCGACCGTGTACGAGAGATCGGCCTGCTGCGCTCCGTCGCGCAGCGTCGTGTCGTACAGCTCGACGGTCGGGCCGGGCGCGGGCGATGCGGCCGTCGTCTCGCTCACGCTGCGGCCCCTTCGACGACGAGGTCGCCGACGTCGGTGGTCGTGAAGCCCATCTCACCGGCGCGCATCGATTTCATCTGCTGGGTCGCCGCACGGATCCCCCGGTCCACCCGGTCGGCGGCGGCGGTCTCGCCGAGCTGGCGCAGGAGCATCTCGAGCGCCCCGATCGCAGCCAGAGGATTGATCGTGCCCTTGCCGGTTTCGCTCGGCGCCGTTCCTCCGATCGGTTCGAACATCGACACGCCTTCGGGGTTGATGTTGCCGCCCGCGGCGACGCCCATGCCGCCCTGGATCATCGCACCGAGGTCGGTGATGATGTCTCCGAACATATTGTCGGTGACGACGACGTCGAAGCGGCTGGGGGAGTCCAGGAAGTAGATGCACGCCGCGTCGACGTGCACGTAGTCGGTCTCGACGTCGGGGAACTCCGCCGCTACCTCGTCGACGACACGCTGGTACAGGTCGCCGGCGAACGTGAGCACGTTCGTCTTGTGGACGAGCGTGAGCTTCCGCCGTCGATGCGGCTGCATCGCGAGCTCGAATGCGTACCGCACGATGCGCTCGACACCGTGCCTGGTGTTGATCGATTCCTGCACCGCAACCTCATGCGCCGTGTGCTTGCGATGGAAGCCGCCCGCACCGGAGTAGAGGCCTTCGCTGTTCTCGCGCACGACGACCATGTTCACGTCGTCCTCGGTGTGGCTCGGCACGAGCGTCTGCACGCCCGGATAGCGCACCACGGGACGCAGGTTCACGTACTGGTCGAGCTCGAACCGAGCCTTGAGCAACAGGTCACGCTCCAGCACCCCCGGCTTCACACGGGGGTCGCCGACGGCCCCCAGGAAGATCGCGTCGAGCACACGGAGCTCTTCGAGCTCCTCGTCGGGCAAGGTGTCGCCCGTGCGCAGGTATCGATCGGCCCCGAGATCGAACTCGACGAGCTCGAACGTTGTGTCGTCGCGCACGGCGTCGAGCACCTTCAGGCCCTCGCCGATCACCTCGGGACCGGTCCCGTCTCCGCGGATCACGCCGACGCGATATCCCCCCGTCACGGGGTCTCCTCGTTCGAGGCCGTCTGCGTCGTGATCTGCACCGCACGGTTCACCGCAGCGAGGTAGGCGCGCGCGCTCGCCTCGACCACGTCGGTCGCCACTCCCCGCCCGGTGACCCTCCGCCCGTCGATGTCGAGTTGCACGACGACGTCACCAAGCGCGTCGGTGCCCTCGGTCACGCTCGACACATGGAAGTTGACGAGTCGAGCCTCGACGCCGGCAGCACGTTGGATCGCCCCCATCGCTGCGTCGATCAGTCCGTCTCCGACGGAGGACTCTTCGATCGTCTCCTCACCCTTCTTCAGGTGGACCGTGGCGCGCGGCTGAAGATGAGTGCCGCCTCCCACGACCACCGACTCGAGAAGGAAGACGTCATCCTCGACCGTGCCGAGCTCCTCGGCGACGATCGCGCTGAGATCCTGGTCGGTCAACTGCAACTTGCGATCCGCGAGATCCTTGAACCGCCCGAAGGAGCGCTCCATCGCGCCCTGATCCAGCTCGATGCCCAGCTTCGCCAGGGCGTCGACGAACGCATGGCGCCCTGAGTGCTTGCCGAGTACCAATTGGTTGCCCTCGAGGCCGATCTCGACCGGGTCCATGATCTCGTAAGTGGCGCGATTGCTGAGCACTCCGTGCTGATGGATGCCGCTCTCGTGTGCGAAGGCGCTCGAGCCCACGACTGCCTTGTTCGGTTGCACGCTGTAGCCGGTGGTCATCGCGACGAGGCGTGAGGTGCGCACGATCTCCTTCACGTTGAGACCATGCGAGCGTCCCAGAGCCTGCCCGCGTGTCCGCACGATCATCGCGATCTCCTCGAGCGAGCAGTTCCCTGCACGCTCCCCGATGCCGTTGACTGCCACCTCGACCTGGCCGGCGCCGTTCTCGATGCCGGCGAGCGAGTTCGCGACCGCGAGCCCGAGATCGTTGTGGCAGTGCGTCGAGATCACGACCTCGTCGGGCGTGCGGTCGCGAACGATGCGGATCAGCTCACCGAACTCGGTTGGCGTCGCGTAGCCCACCGTGTCGGGCACATTGATCGTCGTGGCGCCACACTCGACCGCGAGCTCGAAGCAGTCGAGCAGGAACTCCAACGGGGTGCGCGTCGCGTCCTGCGCCGAGAACTCCACGTCGTCGGTGTAGCTCCTGGCGAGCGAGACGTTCTCGCGGATCGCATCGAACACCTGCTGGTGGCTCATCTTCAGCATCGACTCGCGCTGCACGTCGCTCGTGGAGATGAACGTGTGGATTCGCCATCGGTCGGCACCCTTGAGCGCCTCGGCCGCTCGCTCGACGTCGCCGGTCGCGGTGCGGGCGAGCGCCGCGATCACCGGCCCCTTCACGGTCGAGGCGATCTCCGCGACCGCATCGAACTCGCCGGGCGACGAGACCGGGAACCCGGCCTCGAGGATGTCGACGTTCAGCCGGGCGAGTTGCTCGGCGATCTCGACCTTCTCGGCCTTCGTGAGCGCGATGCCGGGAGCCTGCTCCCC
>JAOUEA010000029.1 GCA_029858935.1 Actinomycetota bacterium | reverse complement strand
TCCGCACCGAGATAGAGCCTGGACAGACCCACCAGCACGACCACGATCCAAGCGGCGGTCATGACCCGCGTCCTGAGCCGGCCTGCCGGTGCGAGGACGAACGGCATCGCGAACAGGGTGATGGCGAGGGCCGTCATCGGCCACGACGGGAACCGGAAGTCGGTGGCGTCGATCAACGGCTTCACGTCTCCCGGCGGTCGCTGGATGTCGAGGAAGCTCAACACGAACCAGTCGCTGACGACGAACGCGGCCAGTGCCAACACGAGATGTCGGAACCGCTTGGTCGCGACCAGCGTGAGCGCGATGAGGACCCGCAGCAGTTGCACCGCGCCGAACGTCGTGAGCGCCGCGACCGCCTTGGCCATACCGGTGAGTCCCGGAGTTCGGAGGTCTTCGAAAGCCCGCAGGACGGCATCACCCAGCTCGTGCAGCTCACCGTTGTCTCGGACCCAGAGCTCGATCGCGATGCCGAGCACCACCACGCCTCCGAGTGCCCACCACCAGCGCGTCGAGGTCTCGGCGCGGGGCAGCGGGGGAGGTTGCCCCGACGGTCGACGCTGGAGACGCGCGCCTCTGGCGTCCATCGAGGCCGGCGAGTCGGTCGTGTCCGCGCGTGACGTATCCACGGCGCGGAGCCTAGTCGAGCCGTCCAGCCCCTCGCCGGCGTGCGGAGGCTATCCTCCTCGGGCATGAGCGACGACGACGCCGCGCCGCACGGCGCTTCGACCGATACGGCCGCGCCGACGAGTGTCGCGCACGATGGTCAGGCGCGGCGGATCATCTCCGCGGTGATCTCCGTCGCTGTCGTCGGTGGCATCTTCGCGTTCGCGATCCCCAAGGTGGCCGACTATGCCGAGGTCTGGAAGGCGTTCGAATCGCTGACCAGCCTCGAACTGCTCTCACTCATCGCGGCGATGATCTTCAACCTGTTCACGTACTGGTGGGCGAACATGGCGGCGCTGCCGGGCCTGAAGCTGACCCGCGCGGCGGTGCTCACGCAGACCACCACCTCGGTCGCCAACACCCTGCCCGGCGGCGGTGCGATCGCGGTCGGGCTGACCTACACGATCCTGAAGTCCTGGGGATTCACGGGGACGAACGTCGCCCTCTACGTCGGCGTCACGGGGATCTGGAACATCTTCATCAAGTTGGCGCTCCCGGTGCTCTCGATCGTGTTCCTCGTGATCGAGGGCCAGAGCGGCTCGGCGTACGCGGTCGCCGCCGTCGTCGGCGTGGCGGTGCTCGCCATCGCGGTAAGCCTGCTCGCGGCGCTCTTCGCGAGCGAGCGGTTCGCGAGGCGGATCGGTGACGGTATCGGCCGGGTGATCTCGTTCTTCCTGCGTCTGTTCCGGAAGCCCCCGAGGACCGACACCGGCGACCGAGCGGTGCGATTCCGAACCGACACGATCGGGCTGGTCGAGCGCCGGTGGCTCCGGCTTACCCTGACTACCATCCTCAGCCAGGTCGCGCTCGCGTTCGTGCTCGTGCTTTCTCTGCGCAACATGGGCGTGTCCGAACAAGAGGTCAGTACGGCCCAGATCTTCGCGGTGTACTCGTTCAGCCGTCTCCTGTCGGCGGTGCCGGTCACCCCGGGAGGGGTGGGCGTGATCGACCTCGGCTACATCGGCGGGCTCGCAGCGATGGCGCCCTCCGACGAGAAGGCAGCCGTCGTCGGTGCCGTGCTGATGTTCCGCGTGTTGACCTACGGCATCCAGATCCCCCTCGGCGCCTTCACCTACCTGATCTGGAAATGGAACAAGGCCTGGCGCCGCGAGCAGCCTCTTGACGACCAGGCATCGGTCGTCGAGCCGGCGACTCCTTGAGGCGCCGTCGGGAGCCGGCCTCCTACGAGAGCCGTGGGTCGAGCGGGTCGCCGGGCGGCTTCCTCGGTGGAGAGATCACGCCTCGGGCGCTGAGCAGGTTGGTGACCTCGGTCACCAGGGCGGCCGATCCGAGAGCGATCCCGGTTCCCAGCAGCACGCCGGTGACGACATCCGAGAGCCAGTGCGCGGACAGGTAGACGCGGGAAAGCGCCATCACGAACGAGAAGCCCACAGCCAGCAGCTCCCACTTCCGTCGCCGGGGTCCCGGCGGGAAGAACACGAGCACGAGGGCCACCGCGAGCGTGGCGCCTGCCACTGCGTGACCCGACGGGAACGAGAACCCGACGGTGCCGACCAACGGGCCCGGGGGCCGGCCGCGATGGAAGAAGGTCTTCAGCGAGGTGAGCAAGGCCTCCGAAGCCACCCAGGCGAGCACGAATGCGGAAAGGGCCACGAACCGCCTGCGCATCACGAGCCAGACCGACACGGCGATCCGCAACGGGATCGTGACGAGCCCGCCGCCGATCACGCTCAGGAACGTGAACAACCCGGTCGCGAGGCCGATCCTGATGTCGTCGACCCAACGCTCCACGGCCAGGTCGATGTCGCCGATCGCGGCGATCGTGGTGACCGGCGCCTCGTGCTCGGGGTGGCGCCCCACCGCGATCAGCATGAATGCGAGGCAGGCGAGGAGCCCCAAGGAGATCCGGAACGCCCTTCGGTGATCGGTCAGCATCGCCGCCGGAGCCTACCCGGCGCACGGGGGAGCTTCGGCCCCGCACAGCGTCAGGTCGAGGTCTCGGCGCACCTCCGCGACCACCATCTCCCGCGGCAATGTCGAGACGATGCGGTCGGCCTCGATGACGAGTGCGGGGTCCGAACCCCGAGCGAAGCCGTAGCGGGAGATGATGCAGCCCCCGTCGAACACCAGTGTCCGCGAGCCGACGAACGGGTTGAGGCTGATGGGCTCCTGATAGACGCGCATGCCCACCTCGTCCGGTGCTGGAGGCACCTCGACCGCAGACGCCACGTCGCAGCTCGAGATGAGCCGGATCTCCACGGCATGGACCCCCGCCCGGTCATGATCGAGCCACAGCGTGGTGCCGGCGTCACGTACGTCCGAGCCGGTGAACTGCCAGCCTATCGGTAGCTCCGCGATACACGGCAGCTCGGTGGCCGAGGGCACAGACTGCGCCTCGAGCACGAGGATCGAGGCCTCGGGTTGCGAGCAGACGGGCCGCCCCTCGGTGTCCGCCGAGCACGCGCCAGCTCCCAACGCCAATGCGGCCACGAGCGCGATCGTCGGACGGCTCATGCGAACACGGCCCAGTTCGACACGATCAACGACAGGACGATCAGTCCCGCGAGGAGCACGCCGAGCGTGAGCAGGAGGCGCCGGACGCTCCAACGTTGGATCGTCAGCGGCTCACGGGCCGGTGCGAGAGCTTGGAACTCAGCCATGAGGTCCCTGCCGTCTTCCTTCAGCATCGTTCGCAGCTGCGTGGGACTCGCAACGCCCCGGGTCGCCGCGAAGGCTTCGGCGATCTCATCGGGCGTGAAACGCTCGACGGCGCGTTCGTAGACCCGCCGCGCATCGGAACGCAGGCCGAGCACCATCATCATGTTCGCGAGGTCGACCGCCTGGCGCCACGGCGACGGGCGTACCTGCACGAAGAACACGTCGATCAACTTGAGGCGCCCATCGAGCACCATCAGGTTGGCGGGTTTCACGTCACGATGTGCGAGTCCTTCGTCCCACATGGTTCGCACGAGGTCCAAGCCTTGATCGATGATGTCGTCGTCGATCTCGGCCTCGCCGATCTCGACGGCACCGTCGAAGAACTCCATCACGATCAGGTACTCGCGTTCCGGCGTGATCTCGACGACACCGTACGGTTGTGGCACCGGGAGATCGAGATCTTCCAGGAGGCGAAGCGCGTAGTCCTCATACTCCACGAACCGCCGTACCGACTGGAACGGCGCCTCGTCCTCGAGCTTGCCGTACAGGATCGTTCGCCCGAGTTTGTACCACCGGTCGGCTCGAACGTGGCTCTTGGCGTAGAGCTTCGCGAACAGCACGCGGTCGGTGCCGGCTCCCTCCTCCCGCACCCGCAGGCGCAAGGGTGTCGACCCGCCCGACCCCTCGAGCCCGACCGGCTGCACATCGAGCACTCGGAAGCCGAGCTGATCCTTCACCGCCGCGGCGATGGCCGTTCCTCGTCGGCCTCCGACGTCGAGGTGCGCGGCCTTCCCCCGCCGATAGGTCACCGGAAAGACATCGTTGGGAGTGAACCACCGGAAGGCGGTCAGTCCGAGCGCCACTCCCAGCACCGCGCCGAACGCAGCGTCGGTCGGGTGATCGACCGCCAAGTAGACGCGGGCCACCATCAGGGCGAGCAGCGTGCCGGCGATCGTCCACTTCGCCGCATCCCGCGCGCGTCCGTGCGGGATCAGGCAGTAAGTGGCGCCGACCATGGTGATCGCCAGGGCGGACAGAGGGCGCGACGGCATCGAGAACCCCTGCCAGGACCCGAGCGTCACGACGTCGAGTGGCCGGGGCCGATGGATCACCTGAGTGAGACCGAAGCTCACGATGCCTTCCACGATCAGGACCGCGAGGAAGACCACCAGATGGCGCCAGCGGCGCACCGCGATGAGGGTTGCGAGCGTGCCCCATCGGAGCATGCGGATCGCCCATCGCGACGTGAGCAGGACGATCGCCTCCATGACGGCGGTGATCGGCTCGCTGCGCCACGAGGCTGCCCAGCGCAGCACCGCGGTGTCGACCCGCTCGAAGATGCGTTCCGATGGCTCGAAGAGCACCACGCCGATCACGGTGGCCACGAGGCAAGCGGCCATGAACAGCCAGAGTCTTCCGCTGCGCCCGAGTTCCCGAGGCAGCGGAGGAGGCTCGCCCGACGGGCGACGACGCACATCGGGTCCCAGCAGATGACGCCGGCGATCGTGCGAGTCCTCGGTCGTCCCGTGGGCGGCGTCCACGTCCCTCCAGTCCTCCGTCGACGCGATGCTACCCGGCCCCCCGCGAGAAGCCGTTGTCGGTCAGCCAGGCGGCCGCTGCCTCCTCGGGCGAAGTACCCAGTCGCACGAGAACGTTCAGCGTCCGCAGTTCGTCGGTGGTGAGCGCGACCGACACGGTGTCGATCACGTCGACCAACTCGGGCCCGAAGCGCAGCACGGCCTCGCGCGCGACGACGGGCGTGATGTTCTCCGCCGGTTGGAGTCCGCGGTCGTCCCGTAGCAGCACGAGCCCGCGCTCGGTGAGGCTGCCGTCGCTGGTGAACAGCATGCCGACGTCGACCGTTCCCCGCAGCACCGCTTCGGCCGTGATCGGTCCGCCGGCGTCCAGTGGCAGGAACCGAGCGAACCTCAGGCCGTACGTCTGTTCGAGGCCCGGCAGGCACAGTGCTCGCTCGGGGCACTCGGGCGGACCGCCCAGCGACATCTCCGAGGCGACCGCGCGCAGATCGCTGATCGTGCGCAGCGCGAGGTCAGACGCCGTCTCCGAGGTGACCACCAATCCGTTCCGGCTCTGAGCGGGTGCGGCATCGAGCGTTTCGATGCCTCGGGCTCCGAGGAGCACGCGCAGGCGCGCGTGTGTCGTGTCTCGGTCGGTGCTCGGTTCACCGCCCAGGAACCCGACGGCGCTGCCCGCGTATTCGGGCACGACCTCGATCAGTCCCCGTTCGAGGGCGGGAAGCACGACCTCCCGTGTGCCGGCGCGCCGGACATGCGATACGTCGAACCCTGCCAAGCGAAGTGCTCCCGCGTAGAGGTCGGCAACGACTTCGCTCTCGTCGAAATCGAACGATGCGATCGTGATCGCGTCGTCGTTCGCTGCCTCGGTCGATGACCCCGTGGGGCCGCATGCCGCGACAAAGAGTGCGAACGTCGCAACCGCGGCGACACCTCGAGCACGCATCCCGACAACGTACTCCAGCGCGGCCGCCGCTCGAGTGGAGCCTCCTCGTCGAGCGAGGTGCTCGGCTAGGCTCTCGCGCGATGCAGATCATCCACGGGGTCGATGCTCTCCCGCTGTCGGAGGAACCGTCTGTCGTGACCGTCGGCTTCTTCGACGGGGTACATCTCGGTCATCGCTCGGTGTTCGAGACCACGGTTGAGCGGGCACACGACCGGGGCATACGGTCGGTGGGGGTCACCTTCGACCGCCATCCCCGGGAGATCCTCACCCCGGGCAGCGAACCTCGACTGCTCACCACGGTCGATCGCAAGGCCGCACTCATCGAGGCATGCGGCCTCGACGTGCTCCTCGTGCTCGGATTCACGTCGGAGTTCTCGCGGATCCCCGCTGAAGACTTCGTCCGCGACATGCTGGTCGGTGGGGTGCACGCCCGCCATGCAGCGATGGGGGAGAACTTCACGTTCGGTCACAAGGCGGTGGGCACCGTCACCACCCTGTCCGCGATGGGGGCACCGCTTGGGCTCACCGCCGAGGGCGTGCCGCTGCTCGAGCTCGACGGCCGCATCGTTTCCTCGTCGTCGGTCCGTGACGCGTTGGCGGCGGGAGATCTCGCGTGGCCGGCGAGGGCCCTCGGGCGCCGGTTCGTGCTCGACGGCGAGGTCGTCTCGGGTCACGGTCGGGGCAAGGGTCTCGGATATCCCACCGCGAATCTCCGGACATGGCCTCGGTTGCTGCTTCCGGGGCAAGGCATCTATGCGGGCGTGGCGGAGTTGCGAGGCCGTCGATATCGAGCGGCGATCGACGTCGGCACCAATCCCACGTTCGGCGTGGAGCCACTCCACGTCGAGGCATTCCTGCTGGACTACGAGGGTGAGGACATCGGCGGTGAGCCGCTCGCGATCGAATTCTGGGAACGGCTCCGAGACGAGGAACGCTACGATTCTGTCGACGAGCTCGTGGCGGCGATCGCCTCAGATGTCGATCGCACCCGCTCCATCGTGTCCGACGCCTCGGTGGACTGACGGGTCATCCGGCCGATGGCTGGCTCGGCTCATCGGCACGGAGGTCCTCGGACAGCAGGCGACAGGCAAGGCGCATCGTGAACGCGAGCGGAACGGAGATGCCGACACGCTGCACGATCCCGTTGCCGGGGCGGACCACGTCTCGGGCGAAGAACGACATCAACCCGCTCGAGGCAACTGCTGCGCCGATCGCCGGCAACGCGAGATCCTTCAACCCCGGGTCGCGCCACAGCCGCAGGGCCACCGAAACGAGCCCGGCGGTCGCGCAGATGTGGCCGACGACCGAGGCGAGATCGTGGCCATCATTGACCGCCGATTGCCGCCCCGGCGTTTCGCCGGGCGCCGGCCAGTTGGACATGCGGTCGCGACGCAACGTGCCGGCCGCGCAGATCGCGACACCGGACGCTCCGAGGAGCGCGGGTCCGATCCCACCGCCGTGCAGCCTCCTCTCGAGGCCGGCTGCGAACCCGATCGTGGACAGGCCGAGCGCCCAGAACCCTGCCGTCATCAGCCGGGGCGATCGGGCGTCGTGCGCGGCGAGCCCGCTGATGTGCTCGTTCGCCATCGAGTAGTCGGGCTGGCGGCTACTGGCGGCCGCCCACGCGGCGGTGAAGGCGGCCGGGCCGACCAGGCCGCATGCGACGAGGAGGCGCTCGCCAAGTCGGGACATCGACGCCATCGTAGCCACACCATCGCTCGTCGGGTTGCGCGGACGATCGTGCGAGGATCTCATCCGTGCAAGCACGAGGGGTCGTCGTGCGCTCGATCGCCCGCTTCGCCGCATTCGGATGGTTCCGGTCGGTCGAGGTGAGCGGGCTCGAGCGTGTGCCGGGTCGAGGACCGCTGCTCATCGTCGCCAACCACGATGGGGGGTTCGTCGACCCGGTGTTGCTCGCGGCCATCTCGCCCCGGTTCCCGCGGTTCCTCGCTATGGCGTCACTGTGGCGCACACCGGCGCGTCCGTTGCTCTCTATCGCGGGCGCGATCCCCGTGCACCGGGCTTCAGAGGGCGACACGTCGGAGAACGTCCGCACCTTCCAGGCCTGTCACGAGGTGCTGGGTTCGGGTGGCACGGTGGCCATCTTCCCCGAGGGACTTGCCAGCGACGAGGTGCGCTTGCTGCCGTTCAAGACGGGGGCCGCCCGTATCGCGCTCGGCGCCCGGGCGCTGGGGGCTGAACGGCTGCAGATCGTGCCGATCGGTCTGATCTACGAGAACAAGGCTCGCGCGCGAGCCCGAGCGTACGTGCGGGTGGGTTTGCCGGTCGATCTCGACGCCGAGATCGACGCGATCGTCCCGGTCGGTAGTCGGCGAACGCAGGACGATCGGGTCGCGGTCGATGCGCTCACCCTGACGATCCGAGAACGACTCGCCGCGGTCGCGCTCGACTTCGAGAGCGCTGCGCAGATGTCCGCGCTGGCGCTGGCTGCCACGATCGCGCTACGGCCGCTCGATGCCGACCCGGGTTGGCGGCCATCGTTCTCGGCTCGGGAGGATCTCAGCACTCGGCTGCGTGATGCCCCGGACGAAGCCATGGAAGCGGTGATCGAAGCCGCCACCTCGTATCGGGGTGCCCTGGAGGCCAACGCGATGACGGATGCGGCGGTGGCAGCCGATCCGCACCGGCACCGGCGAGCACACCTGGGTGGTCTGGCGACGACCGTGATCCTGGCCGGGCCGGCCTTCGTGGGTACGGTCGTCAACCTCGTGCCGGGACTCCTGACCTGGCTCTCTGGCCGGGGTGAGATGGCCCCTGTCACCCGGGCAACGGTGAAGTTCCTGGTCGCGACGATCACGTTTCCCCTCACGTGGCTCGCCTGGCGATACTTGTCGCCGGTTCGCGACGGGCCTCACCCTTGGTGGATCACGGTCGCGATCGGTCCGCTCTTCGGGTTGGCGGCGGCCTGGGTCGGGTCCCGGCTCCACCGAGCACGCCGGGCCCGCGTGAACCTGCGACGCCTGGCCGGCATCGGGGCCTCCCTCGACGATCTGCGGGCGAGGCGGGATCGGGTCGTGGAGGCGGTGGCTGCCGTGACGGCGGGTGATCGGTTCGGTCAGGCCGGCGTGCCCGCTGGTAGGCTTGGCGACTGACCATGACGTTGACCAAGGAATCGAAGTCTCGGATCATCGCCGACTACGCACGTTCCGACGGCGATACCGGCTCGGCCGAGGTGCAGATCGCGGTGCTGACAACCCGCATCGCGGAACTCACCGAGCACCTGAAGACCCACAAGCACGATCACGCCTCTCGCCGGGGCCTGCTCAAGATGGTGGGTCGTCGGCGACGCCTGCTCGACTACCTCCGCAACGAGGACATCGAGCGGTACCGAGACGTGATCGCGCGACTCGGCCTGCGACGCTGACGTCGCGGTGGGAGCGCGCCCCGCGGCGTGCATCCCGCACGAGGGAGTGATGCGAACGGACCGATGACCCGCCGGAGGCGGGATCCAGGTCGGTAATCAGTAGCGAGCTTCCGGGCACACGCCATCCGCACGTCTGCGGCCGGCGCCCGGCGGCCCACCACTGAGGATCGGCCAACCCGCCTCCTTCCGAACGGCGCGCGCCCAGCTGCGTGCGCCACATCAGGCGCATGCCGTGCATGCGCCGCATACCAAGGAGGAAGGCCACATGGCCACCATCACCAAGTCCCATGCCTTCGGCACCAGGGACATCACGCTCGAGTCGGGCCGCATGGCCAAGCTCGCCGACGGCGCCGTCGTCGTCACCTACGGCGAGACCCAGGTGCTAGCCACCTGCGTCAGCAGCAACCCCCGGGAGGGCATCGACTTCTTCCCGCTCACGATCGACGTTGAAGAGCGCATGTACGCGGCGGGGAAGATCCCCGGCAGCTTCTTCCGACGAGAGGGTCGCCCGTCCGAGACAGCGGTCCTCACCTGCCGACTGATCGACCGGCCGCTGCGCCCGACCTTCAAGGACGGGTTCCGCGACGAGGTCCAGGTCGTCATCACCGTGCTGGGTGTCGACGGCGAGAACCCTTACGACATCCCGGCGATGAACGCCGCATCGGTCGCCACGTGTCTCGCAGGGCTGCCCTTCGACGGCCCGGTCGCCTCCGTGCGAATGGGTCTGATCGACGGACAGTGGGTCATCAACCCGACGTTCCAGGAGGTCGAGGAAGCCACGTTCGACGTCGTCGTGGCCGGCCGCAGGAACGACGCCGGCGAGATCGACGTGCTCATGATCGAAGGCGAGGCCCCCGACAACACCTGGGACCTGCTTGCCGGCGGCGCGCCCGCGCCGACGGAGGAGACCGTCGCCGAGGGTCTCGAGGCGGCCAAGCGCGCCATCGACGAGCAGATCGGATTCCAGCTCGAGTTCGTCAACGAGTTCGGCGTCACCGAACAGGAGTGGACCCCGCGTCCCCTCTACGGCGACGACGCCTTCGAGATCGTCTCGTCCTTCGCTGCCGAGCGCCTCGCAGAAGCGATCGTTCCCGACAAGGCCGAGCGCGAGGCCAAGCTCGATGCCCTCAAGGCTGAGGCGAAGGAGCACTTCGCAGCCCAGATGGGTGAGGACGGCGCCGATCGCCTCGGCGAGTTCGGGCCCGCTTGGAAGCAGGTTCAGAAGAAGGTGATGCGGGCCAGGGTCATCAAGGAGGGGATCCGCCTCGACGGTCGCGGGCCCACCGAGATCAGGCCGCTCTCGGCGGAAGTCGACGTGCTGAAGCGCGCGCACGGCTCGGCGCTGTTCAGCCGCGGAGACACGCAGGTGCTCAACATCACCACGTTGGGCATGCTGCGCATGACGCAGATGATCGACACGCTGGACCTCGAAGATACGAAGCGCTACATGCACCACTACAACTTCCCGCCGTTCTCGACAGGTGAGACGGGCCGGGTCGGTTCGCCACGCCGGCGCGAGATCGGCCACGGTGCGCTTGCAGAGCGCGCGCTGATCCCGGTGGTGCCGCACGAGGACGAGTTCCCGTACGCGCTACGGCTCGTGAGCGACGTGCTGAGCTCCAATGGCTCCACGTCGATGGCGAGCGTCTGCGGCTCCACCCTGTCGCTGATGGACGCGGGCGTGCCGATCAAGGCCCCGGTCGCGGGCATCGCGATGGGCATGATCGCCGACGACGGTGCCTTCGTGACCCTCACCGACATCCTCGGTGCCGAGGATGCGCTGGGCGACATGGACTTCAAGGTCGCCGGCACGCGCGAGTTCGTGACCGCGATCCAGCTCGACATGAAGGTGACCGGCCTGCCGGGCTCCGTGCTCGCCGATGCCCTCAAGCAAGCGCGCGAGGCGAGGTTCCAGATCCTCGACGTGATGGAGGCCGCGATCCCGGCACCGCGCGAAGAGGTCAACGTCAAGGCGCCGCGCATCATCTCGATCCAGATCCCGGTCGACAAGATCGGCGAGGTGATCGGCCCGAAGGGCAAGCGCATCAACGAGATCATCGCGTTGACGGGCGCCGACATCGACATCCAGGACGACGGTACGGTGCTGATCGGTTCGACGATCGGCGCCGAGGGCGCCGACGAGGCGTCGCGCATGATCGACGAGATCGCGAATCCTCGCCCCGTGCTCGTGGGCGAGCAGTACGACGGCACGGTGGTGAAGACCACCACGTTCGGCGCCTTCGTGAACCTGGTTCCCGGTCGCGACGGGCTCGTCCACATCTCGAAGCTCGGGCGCGGCAAGCGTCTCAGCAGCGTCGAGGAGGCCGTCAAGGAAGGCGACTCGCTGACCGTGCTGGTCGAAGACATCGACACCCAGGGCAAGATCAGTCTCAAGCCGGTCGGTGAAGAGTGGGCGATCCCCGAGGGGCAGGCCGACGAATCAGGCGGCCGCGATCGAGGAAACCGAGGGGGCGGTCGAGACCGCGGCGATCGAGGCGGGCGCGACCGAGACCGTGGTGGCGACCGAGACCGTGGTGGCGACCGAGACCGTGGCGAGCGTCGGGGTCGCCGGTTCCGCGATGAGCAGGGGGCGGGCCAGAGTGAGTCGACCGCCGCAGCCGACGCCTCGTCCACCAACGACGCCCCCGTCGGCGAGTAGCACGACCCAACGCACGCCGACATGCCGATCGAACGGACCGAGTTCAGCTCGGGTCTGAGGGTCGTCACGGAGCGGATGCCAAGCGTCCGCTCCGTGTCGATCGGCTTCTGGGTGCTGGCCGGCTCTCGTGACGAGCGGCCGCGTATCAGCGGCTCGAGTCATTTCCTCGAGCACTTGCTCTTCAAGGGCACCGAGCGCCGCAGCGCGCAGGACATCGCCGAGAACTTCGACGCGGTCGGCGGGGACGTGAACGCCTTCACGGCGCGCGAGTACACGTGCTATTACGCGCGGGTGCTCGACGGCGACCTCGAGATGGCGGTGGATCACCTCGCAGACATGGTGCAGCATTCCGTGATCGAGAGGAGCGACCTCGACGCCGAGCGCCAGGTCATCCTGGAAGAGATCAACATGCACGAGGACTCACCCGAGGACGTCGTGCACGACCTCTACACGAGGACGCTGTGGCCGGAGCATCCGCTCGGTCGTCCGATCCTGGGCACGGCCGACACGATCTCGGCAGCCGATCGAACCTCGGTCCGCCGGTTCTACGGCCGACATTACGTGCCGGGCAATTTCGTCGTCGCGGCGGCGGGCAACCTGCGCCACGACGACCTCCTTCGGCTGTTGCGGCGCCGCATGGAGACCGGACGGCGTCTGAGTGCACGCGACACGTCGGTCTGGAACCTTCGTGCCCCCGGCCGTCCCCCCAAGCCGTCAGGGGCGAGCCTGGTGAAGCGGCGCAAGACCGAGCAGGCGCACATCTGTCTGGGCACGAACGGGCTGGCGCGTAACGATCCCGATCGGTTCGCGTTCCTCGTGGTGAACACGGCCCTCGGAGGAGGCATGTCGTCGAGGTTGTTCCAGGAAGTGCGGGAGAAGCGAGGCCTCGCCTACACGGTCTACAGCTATCACGCGCAGTACACCGAGGCTGGGTTGTTCGCCGCCTACGCGGGCACCACGCCCGCCCGGGCGACGGAAGTCGTCGGGTTGTTGCGGCGGGAGCTCGAGATGGCGCGGGACGGAGGCTTGACCCTCGAGGAGTTCGAACGAGCCAAGGGCCACGTCAAGGGCTCGATGGTGCTCTCGCTCGAGGATCCCGGCGGACGCATGAGCCGCCTGGGGAAATCGGAGATCGCCCACGGAGAGATCCTCTCGGTCGACCAGGCGCTCCGACGCATCGACGAGGTGACGCTCGACGATGCACATCGCGTCGCCCAACGGGTACTGTCGCAGCCGATGACGCTGACGGTCCTCGGTCCCTTCGCAGGTTCCGCGTTCAAGGACGCCATGGCGTGATCCGCGTCGGGGTCGTGGGTGCCACCGGCCGCATGGGCCGCGAGGTCTGCGGCGCCGTGGAGGCCGACCCCGATCTCACGCTGGTGGCCGGAGTGTCGCGCTCGGCGGCAGGTTCGACGCTGGCCGCGGCGATCGGGCTCGAGGGTGATGCCGCCGAGGTCATCCTGTCGGATCGGCTCGAGTCGCTCACCGACTCCTCGACCGAGGTGCTCGTCGACTTCACGGCACCATCGCACGCCCCCGACCACATCGCCTGGTGCATCGCCAACGGTGTGCACGTCGTCGTCGGCACGACCGGGTTCGAGATCGACGAGGCCTGGCGCGAAGCGCCCATCGGCGTGATCGTCGCTCCGAACTTCGCGATCGGCGCGGCGCTCTTGATGCGTTTCGCGGAACAGGCTGCCCGTCATCTCCCATCGGCGGAGGTGATCGAGCTCCACCACGACCGGAAGCTCGATGCTCCCAGCGGCACCGCGCTCTTCACCGCTGGGCGCATCGCGGCCGCACGTGGAGAGGCGCCCGAACCACCGGCGGGCGACGAAGGACATCCGGGAGCCCGCGGTGCGGACATCGGCGGTGTCCGAGTGCACTCCGTGCGCCTGCCGGGATTGGTCGCCCATCAGGAGGTGCTCTTCGGCGGTCGTGGCCAGACGCTCGCCATCCGTCACGACTCGACCGATCGAACCTCGTTCATGCCCGGCGTGGTGCTCGCCATCAAGGCTGCGCCGAACCGTCCCGGCCTCACCATCGGACTGGACCCGCTGCTGGACCTGTCGTGAACGCCCGCCGTACGCTCGCCGCAGTCGTGGCCCATCCCGACGACGACACCTTCACCGCCGCGGGGTTGGTGGCCAAGCGCGCCGACGACCCCGGATTCCGATTCGTGCTGATCCACGCCACGAGCGGTGAAGCCGGACAGATCGCCGACCCCGATCTCGCGACCCCGGAGACGTTGGCAAGTGTTCGGGAGGAGGAAGACCGCCGCTCGTGGGTCACCCTCGGCCGTGAGCCGGACCGCCACGAGTGGTTGCGATACCCCGACCACGGGCTCGAGTTCGAGCCGTTCGATCGTCTGGTCGAGGCCGTCGCGGCGATCCTTCGCGAGGAACGACCCGATGTCGTCGTGACGTTCGGTCCTGACGGCATCACTGGTCACCCCGACCACATCACGGTCGGGTACGTCACGGACGAAGCCTTCGCTCGCCTGAACACCGAAGGCGTTCCCGGCTTCCGCCGCCTCTTGCACGCAGCCCTGCCCGAGACCGTGATCGAGAGCTGGAACCAGACGCTGGTCGACTCGGGACGCGAGCCCTTCGATCCCACGCAGCTCTATCAGCCCCGAGGGGTCCCCGATGCCGCGATCGGGTTCGAGATCGATACCAGCGACGTCGCCCCGCTCGTCGTGGCGGCCCTGCGTGAACATCGCACTCAGGCAGGTGACATCGATGAGATGACTGACGAAGAACAGCTGCGGCTCGCTTCGAAGGCATGGTTCGTGACCGCATCGCCGGAGCCGTCGCCGAGTGCCGGCGTCCTCGCCGACGTGTTCGACAACCTCGCGTGACGGCGAGACGTGAGCGGAACTCGGTTACGACGCGCGCAGCAGGCCCTGGATCGTGAAGCCGGCGCCGATGCCGAGCAGCACGACCGAGAGCCCGGTGCGAACCCACGTGAGCGCGCGCTCGCCGAGCAAGGCTCGGCTTCCGGTTCCCACGAGCGCCGAGCCGAGGTCCGTGAGCGAAACGCCGAGGGTCATCGCGACTGCGGTGAACAGGGCCGTCTCGCGCCCGCCTTCCGCGTTCGCTCTCGCCATGACGGCCGCCGCCGTGGTCGCGAAGAAGGTCCAGGCGCCAGGATTCAGGATCACGAGCGCAGCCCCACGAGCGGTCGCACCCAGCCGCCCCCCGACCGGCGTCTCGCTCGTGGGGTTCGTTGACGCTCGTCGGAGCGATCGGAGCTCCCTGATCGCCAGGGAGACCAGGAACAGGCCGCCGACGATGCGCAACCCGCGCACGATCCCTGGCGACGGGTCGGCGGTCGAGAACCCCAGTGCGAGCGTCGCGAGCACGATGAACAACGTGCCGTTGGCACCGATCATCACGCGGAACCCCTGCCCGATGCCGTGGCGGGCTGTCTCGTTCACGATCATGAGCTGCACCGGCCCCGGAGCGGCCCCGAGGGCAGCGCCCAGCACGAAGGCCTGCGCCGCCTGATCGCCGAGGACGTTCACTTCTCGGTCGGACAGGCGGGACCGAGCCGCAATTCTTCGATCGTGACCGCACCCTCCTCGTCGCGACTCACCACGATGCCCTCGCATTCCCGCAAGGGTGCGATCTCGTGGCCGGTCAGGCCGAACGCCGCCCGCTCCACCAACGGCGTGTGGCTGATCGCGAGTCCGATCCCGCTCTCGGGAAGCTGGTCGAGCAGGGCGATGACACCGGCGGCCATGCCTTCGGGACTGCCACCACTCGCGTCCTGTCCTCCGAGGCCGGGCACGACCGCATGGTCGGGAAGCTGCTGCATCGCCCCCCGCAGGAACCATGCGGCTGTTTCCGCCGCGCGCTGCGCAGGGGAGACGAAGACGCGGTCATACGTGCGTGTGGTCGCCCGTCCCAGGTCCTCAGCCAGCACCCGACCCTCGGCGGAGAGTCGGTCGGCGTCCGGGTCTCGGATCGCATGTCGTCGCAGCTCCAGCTGTTTCACGTTCGGTCGGGCCTTTCTCGGGTTCGCGTATCATGCCCCGCCGTGACCCCCGTGCGCCGCATCTTCGTCCCGTTCGTCGCGCTCGCCATCGTCATCACCGCCTCGGGGTGTACCGGCGGCGACGACGCCGCGACACCGGCCACCGTCACCCCGAGCGGTGAGGGCGTCGTGAGCGGTGACACGGGTGACACGGCGTTCGCACCCGGGCGCTTCATCTACCAGTTCAACAGCATCACGGCGCAAGCCACCTTCGACGGCAGCGTGGCGACGATGAACGTGCGCAACGCAACGGGAGCGGAGCTTGGCCCCCCCTCGCTGTACGTGCTCGGGGCCGACGATCGGCGCTACGACGGCCAGGTGGATGGCGCCGGCCCCATCGGTGACGGTGAGCAGGCCACGCTCGAGTTCGTGTTTCCCTCCGCAGTCAGCCCTCAGTCGATCGGGCTCGTGGTGTTGACGTTCGGCGGGGACAACGCCGGGGCGATGGCGCCCGTGCCAAAGGGCGCTGATTGAGGCCTGAGCGTCACGCGCCCCCCGTCTGCATCTAGACTCGAAGGGCATTCCCCCCGCCACGGAAGGACCCCAGGTGCGACGAGCGTTGCGACGCGCGAGCGTGCTGGTGCTGGTGCTGGTGATGACGATGGCCCTCGCAGCGCTGCCCGAGCGGGTGATCCCGTTCGGCGAAGCACGAGAGCGAGGAACCGCGCTCACGGTGAAGGCGCGCCTCACGTCGTGGGTGGCCCGCCGCGACGGTTATCACCTGTATCGGAAAGGAGCGACCGTGCGGCTGGTGGTCGGCGTCTGGCCGAACCTGCGCGGCGAACGCGTCCTGGCCCGTTTGGAGTGGCGACGTTCCGGCACGCGGTGGCGCCGACTCGACGTCTCCTCCACGAAGTTGAACCGCGAGAGCCGGGCGCTGTTCCTGGTGCGCGGGTTGCCCGAGGGATTCTCATTCCGTATCAGGGCGAAGGTGCCCCCGACCGGGAAGCACGGGGCGGGCCGGTCACAGTGGCGCTACTTCCGCGTCGGCTGAGTCCAGACTTCGTCCGCCGCCTTCAACCGCGGCTGGTGGGTTCGCTCTCGCCGGCTTCCCATCGGGCGAGTACGAACAGCAGGTCGCTCAGGCGATTCAGGTACCGGCGTACGTCGGGGTTGACGGCACGCTCGGCTCGCTCGAGCGCGACGACCGCACGCTCCGCGCGGCGGATCGTCGCGCGTGCGACATCGAGTGCGGCGCTCGAGGGGCTCGCACCCGGCACGATGAACGCGTCGGGCAGGGGGCGCTCTGCCACCGACGCGTCGATGCGCGACTCGAGTCGAGCAGTCATCTCCGACGTCACGAGCGACACGCCACCGACGAGCTTCGCGCGTTCGTCTGGGTTGGTGGCGAGATCGGCACCCACCACGAAGAGCTCGCGTTGCAGCTCGAGGATCTGTTCGGCCATCGCGTCGTCGGTGGTGAGCGAGCGCGCGAGCCCGAGCGCGGCGACCGCTTCGTCGGTGATGCCGTACGCCTCTGTGACGAGGTCGTCCTTCGGCACGCGGCCGCCGTACAGCAGGCCGGTGGTGCCGTCGTCGCCGGTCTTCGTGTAGATGCGTGGCATGGCCCGCTAGCATAGGGGGCATTCGCCGTCGCCCCAGGCGGCGCCCGGCTGAGGAGAGGTGCTCCCGATGACCGGACTCGCGGGTAGGTTCGGCGCGGTCGTGACCGCGATGGTCACGCCGTTCCGAGACGACGACCATGCCGTCGACCTCGACGGCGCCCAGCAGCTCGCTTCATGGCTCGTGGACAACGGCAGTGACGCCGTGGTCGTGGCCGGCTCGACGGGCGAGTCGCCCACGCTCAGCTCGAGCGAGAAGGCCGAGCTGTTCCGAGCCGTTGGCGATGCGATCCGTGGCCGGGCCAAGTTGATCTGTGGCACCGGCACCTACTCCACCGCTGAGACCCTCGAGCTGTCCGAAGCCGCCGAGGAAGCCGGTGCCGACGGCCTGCTGGTCGTGACCCCCTATTACAATAAGCCCCCGCAGCGGGGGTTGATCGCGCACTTCGAACGCGTGGCCGACGCCACCGAGCTGCCGATCATCGCCTACAACATCCCGGGCCGCACAGCGATCCGCATCGAGCACGACACCCTGTTGGCCCTCGCCGAGCGCCCGAACATCGTCGCGGTGAAGGACTCGACCGGCGACTTCCAGGCCGTGTCGCGCCTGATCGCCGAGGCCCCGGCTGGGTTCGAGGTCTACTCCGGCGACGACTGGGCTGCGTTCGGATACGCGTGCCTGGGTGCCGTGGGCGTGGTGAGCGTTGCGAGCCATCTCGTCGGTCCGCAGATCCACCAGATGCTCGAGCTCGTCGCCACGGGCGACGTGCCAGCCGCGCGCAAGATCCACGAACAGCTCTCGCCGCTGTTCAACGCCTTGTTCATCACGTCGAATCCGATCCCGGTCAAGGCTGCGCTCACCATGCTCGGACGCCCGGCGGGCGTGCCTCGCCTGCCGCTCGTGCCGGCTACAGCCGAAGAACGAGCTCGGGTCCGCTCCGCACTGGAGGACGCCGGTCTCCTCTAGCGTCAGCGACTGCCGCGTCGTCTTCCTCGGAGGTGTCGGGGAGGTCGG
>JAOUEA010000188.1 GCA_029858935.1 Actinomycetota bacterium | reverse complement strand
CGGGTTGATCGAGGTGCCGATGATGCGGTCGAGCTCCCGGTTGCAGGCGCGGCTCGGTCTGCGGCGCGTCTACGTGCTGGGGTGCGTCGTCTACGCGATCGGATTCCTGCTGTGGGGGTCGATCTCGAACCCAACGATCGTGTCGCTGCTCACCGTGCTGGAAGGCGTGGCCTTCAGCATGCTGTTCACCACGGGCGTCGTCGTGGTCGGGCGCTTGCTGCCGTCGTCGCTGTACTCGACGGGCAACTCCGTGGCGCAGATGGTCGGATTCGGGCTTGGCCCGATCCTCGGTGCCGGGATCGGCGGATTCGTCTACGAGACCGCAGGGCCGATGACCCTGTATGCGGGAGCCTCGGCGCTGGCGCTCTCGGGCGCCGTGGTGGCGTGGTTCGCCCTGCGCACCCCTGAGCTCGACCGCCCTCTCACCGACGCCGACGACCTTCCGGCCGACCCGTCGATCGCACCGCCGGAGCCGCTGGGCTGATCGGCGGACGTATGCGGCCTGACCTGCGCGTTTGCAGGTCGGCGCGCTCGCCGGGACGATGAAAGGCCATCGACGCGCCGAGGAGGACCCATGGGTGAGGACTCAGGCAAGGGCACAGGCAAGGATGCGGGCAAGGAACCGGGCATGTTCGACAAGGCCAAGGGGAGTGCGAGCGACCTCGCCGGGAAGGCGGCCGGCACCGCAAGCGACCTTGCCGGCAAGGCGGCCGAAACGGCCAGCGGTCTCGTCGACAAGGCCGAGCCACTCGTTGGGAAGGCCAAGGAGGCGACCGGCGACCTGTCCGCGAAGGCCGAACCCGTGCTCGACAAGGCCAGAGAGGCGGCCGGCGGCCTCGTCGAGAAGGCCCAGCCCGTCGTCGACAAGGCCGTGGAGACCGGCGGCGATCTGATCGACAAGGCCAAGGGGTTCCTGAGCAAGGACGGCCCGAAAGACGAGCCCGCGAAGGACGATGGCGCCGGCGACGGCGACACGGGAAGCTAGGCCCAGCACGACGGACGAAGGGCGATCGAGGGAGGCGTCGTGGTCAACGCGTACATCCTGATCCAAACAGAGGTGGGGAAGGCCGGTCAGGTGACCGAGCAGATCCGGGGCATCGACGGGGTCGTCGCGGTCGATCCGGTCACGGGACCCTACGACGTGGTCGCGCGCGCCGAGGCCGTCGACTTGGACCAGTTGGCCAAGGCCACCGTGATGCCCATGCAGGAGCTGGAAGGCATCACCCGAACACTCACCTGCCCAGTGCTCCTCCTGTAAGTCGGTCTATTCGTCGACCTTCACCGGGAACGGAAGGGCGACGGGGTCCACGTACGGCGAGCGGCCCTCGGTGTCGAACCGATCCATGCGCAACCGCTCGGCGTGCTCGACGACCTCGGTGCGCCCGTCGAGCATGAGGTCGATGGCGATGCGGGACACCGCCGGACCCCACATCATGCCGTGGCCGCACGCGCTCGCGATCGAGGCGCCATCGACCTCCGTGCCGTCGCGCATCACGAGGGGCCCCGACAGGGGCAGGTGGTCGGGCGTGTACTCGATGGTGGCGGCCCACGCCTTCTTGATGCCGAGTCCCACCGTTGCGGGCACGAGCCGATGCAGCCGACGTTCCATCGTCCGGAGATACGGCCAGTCGATGGCACGCCCCGGCCCGGGTTCCTCGTCGGGGTTCGACATGCCCCAGAGGAAGCCGCCCTCCTCGGGGCGCCAGTAGATGCCCGCGCCGATGTCGAAGGCCATGGCGGTGGTACTGACGTGAAGCGCCTCGCTCGGCTCGGTGACGACGACCTGATGCCGGGCGTAGCCCACCCAGGCACGAGCCCCCGCCACCTTGGCGACCGCCTGCAACGCCGGCCCGCCGGTCAGCAGTACTCGCGGCGTCGCGATCGTGCCTGCGGTCGTTTCGACCCCGGTGACGACGCGGCGTCCGGTCCTGCCGGCACGCGTGCGCAAGCCCGTGAAGGTGACGCCTTCCCGCACGTGCACTCCGTGGCCCTGCATCGCGAGCGAGTAGGCGCGCACGTTCCGGGGAGGGTCGACCCATCCGTCGCTCGGCACGAACGATCCGCCGCGGAACGCCGCGCCGCCGGCCATCGACGGGATCAGGCGACGCACCTCGTCGGCGTCGACCCACCTCGCGTCGAGTCCGGTCGCCCGCTGCATCTCGATGCGCTCGAGCGCAGCTCGCTCATCGGCCGCCGTCGCGGCCAGGATCACGTACCCCCGCGCGACGAACCCTGAGTCGGTGCCGTAGCGCTCGGCTTGCCCCTGGTAGAACGCGATCGACCACGACCCGAGTCGTACCGTGTCGGGCGATCCGCCCTGGGCCCGCACCATGCCGGCGGCCCGACTCGATGCGCCCAGCCCGACGAGATCGCGCTCGATCACGATCACGCGGTCGACGCCGGCCGCCCGTGCGAACACCGACGCCCATCCACCGATCGTGCCGGCACCGACGATCACCAGGTCGGCCGACTCGCGCTTCGCCATCGGTGGTGTCCTCCTCCCGCTCGGAACCCGTCCGCGCGAACCGGGTCCACCGAACCCGGGCGCACCGAACCCGGGTGCGGTCGCCGCCGAAGTCTAGAGGAGCCCCCGAACACCGAGGAAGCCGGTCATGCGTACAGTCACCCCGATGGAGCCGGCCGAGCGATCCGATGGCGCCCGCCCGCCTGGCCGTCGCATGGCGCCGACCCCGCCGCCGCCGGGCGACCGGCGCACGCTCAGCGAAGAGGTCGTCGTCGTCCTCATGCTGTCTCTGTTCGCGAGCGCGGTCTACGCCGTCTTGAGCCTGCTCGAGGCCCCGCTCGCGGGCACGGTGGTCGCGTCGGCGAATCAGAGCACCCAGCTCGCGCGTCAGCTCGCGGCGTTCGTCTTCGGGCTCGCGCCCGTGTTCCTGGTGCTCCACCTCGTTCGTCGCTCGGGCGAAGGGCCTGGTGGCATCGGCCTCGCGATCGACCGGCCGGCCCCCGATCTCGTCCGGGGGCTCGGGCTGTTCGCGATCGTGGGTCTCGTCGGGGTGGGTCTCTACCTGGGTGCGGTCGAGCTCGGTCTGAACCGGTTCGTGATCCCCGCGCCGCCGCTCGGCCACTGGTGGACCGTCCCGGTGCTGCTGCTCTCGGCCCTCGAGGCGGCGCTCGTCGAGGAAGTGATCGTGCTCGGCTACCTCGCGACCCGACTGCGGCAACTCTCGTGGTCACCGGTCGCGACCGTGGCGGGAAGCTCGGCTCTTCGGGCCTCCTACCACCTGTACCAGGGATGGGGTGGATTCCTCGGAAACCTCGCGATGGGTGTGCTCTTCTCCGTGTTGTTCCTTCGGTGGCGCCGGACCTGGCCGTTCGTCGTCGCGCACTTCCTCCTCGATGCGGCTGCCGGACTGGGCTACATCGCGTTCCGCGATCGGCTGCCCGGCTTCTAGCCGGGGGTGCGGCCGTGGCTTGTTCGTGAGGGGTTCCGCTCGCGGGTGTGCGCCAGGTAGGATGCGATCCCGACGCAGATGCGGGGGCGACGACTGGGGGCCACACGGTGACGGCTGTGCTCGACTACCTGCGCGGGCGAGCGGTGCCGTTCGTGGTGTTCCCCGATCCGGAGGCAGAGCTCTCCGAGCAGGCGGCGGAGCGACACGGCGTCGACGTCGACGAGCTGGTTCGCACCGAGATCGTCTCCAACAGGTTCGGATTCGCCCTCATGGTGGTGCCCTGGGATCGCCGGCTCGACATCGGTCTCGCTCGCAGGGCGATGAACGACCCCGATGCCCGGCTGGCGACGCGTGAGGAGCTCACCGAGAAGGTTCCCGAGTTCGATCCCGAATCGTGGCCGCCGCTGGGGCTGTTCCTGTTGATGCCGACCTTCGTCGACCGCGAGGTCGCCGGACGCGATCAGGTCGTCTTCCCGGCCGGGAAGCCCGGCACGTTGATCTGCCTGCAGACCGACGAGCTGTTCGGCGACGATCCCGTGGTGATCACCGCCCTCACGAACGAGACGATGAAGCAGGAGCCGGTCGGCACGCGCCGCGGCAACCTGTGGGCGGTTCGGGCCGACCCGGAGCACCCGGCCCTCGGTTGAGTCGCGACGACGAGGGCGGTTCCGACACCGCCTCTACCTAGGTCCAGCCTCGGAACCAGACGCGGGCCTTCCACATGGTGTCGGAGATGCGACCCGCGGTGAGGATCGGCCACATCCAGAGGAACAGGCCGACGGCCGCCGCGAAGTAGCCCCAGACGAACGGCAGGTAGGGCTTGCGCCGTGAGATCGCCGGCTCGCCCGTGTCGGGTTCGACCGAGATCTCTCCGGTGTCACGGTCGCGGATCACGAGGTACGCGGCCGCCAGATCCCGCAACGTGTATACCGCCGCGAGCGCCATGAACGGCGTCAGCGGCAGCGCGTAGAAGAAGAACTGGGGCCGTTGCACCGCGAACCACGGCAGGAACAGGGCGCCGAACGCGACCACCATGAACCCGGGTGCCCAGTCGCGCTTGCGCCACCATGCCCACGCGCAGAACGGGACCGTCCACATCGTGCCCCAGAACAGCACGGGGTTTCCGATGGCGAGGATCTGGCGGATGTCGGGACCCAGAT
>JAOUEA010000028.1 GCA_029858935.1 Actinomycetota bacterium | reverse complement strand
TCCTGTCGCCTCAAGGCTGGCTGATGGAAGGCTTCCAGGAGTTGTCCTACGGCGGCTCGGCTCACGACATCGTCCGCCCACTGAGTGGTGTTCTGACCATCGCCCTCGTCTCGGGAACCCTCGCATGGTTCCGCTCGGCTCGGTTGGTGGCCCGATGAACACGCGCAAGGTCATCGCGATCGCAGGCGTGAATCTTCGCCGATTGACGCGCGACAAGGTCGGAGCGTTCTTCGTCTTCGTGTTCCCGCTCCTGATCATCCTCGCGATCGGTGCGGCCTTCGGTTCGGGATTCACCCCACAGGTGGGGATCGTCGCCAGCGGCAGCGGGCCACTGGCCGACGACCTCCGAGCTCGACTCGAAGCGACCGAGGGCATCGAGGTTCGCCCGTACGTCGACATCGGGGCACTCCGCACAGCCGTCGAGCGCGGATCCGTCGAAGCGGGTCTTGTGATCCCCGCGACCTACGACGAGCGCATCGGCGAGGGCGAGACGGTCGCCGTGACCGCGATCGTGGGTCCCACCGCGAGTCAGGAGCTCCAGCTCACCCTCGACGCAGCCGTCGACGCCCAGAACGTGCGGATACGAGCGGCGCGTTTCGCAGCGTCGGAAGGCGTGGTCGGCAACTTCGACGACGGACTCGTGCGGGTCGACGCGCTCGCGGGATCGTTCCCGCAGATCGATGTGACGTCGCGCACCGCCGGCAACGCCGTGCTCGGAACGTTCGAGACGGGCGCCGCGCAGGAGCTGATCCTGTTCATGTTCCTCACGTCGCTGTCGGCGTCATCGATGCTGATCGAGACCCGGCGATTCGGGGTGAGCACCCGCATGCTCGCGTCCCCCACCCCGATGCGCGCGATCCTGGTGGGGGAGGCGCTCGGCCGGTACGCGATCGCGATCGTGCAAGGCCTGCTCATCGTGATCGGCACGGTGCTGCTCTTCCAGGTTGAATGGGGAAACGCGGTGACGACCGCTCTGGTGGTGCTGCTCTTCGCGCTCGCGGCCACCGGGGCAGCCATGGTGATGGGCTCGGTCCTTCAGAACGCGTCCCAGGCGGGAGCGATGGGTGTGTTCCTCGGGTTGGTGCTCGCAGCGATCGGAGGTTGCATGGTACCGCTGGAGATCTTCCCGCCGGTGATGTACCGCATCGCGCATCTGTTCCCGCACGCGTGGGCGATCGAGGCACTCACCGATTCGATCTCGACCGATGCCGGACCCTCGCAGGTTGCATCGGATCTGTGGGTGCTGGCGGCATATGGGGCGGTGCTCTTGTCCGTCGCCACGGTGCTGCTCCGTCGCACGCTGACCGTTCGCGGCTGACACACGGTTCGCGGCCATCGTAGGAGGATGGTGCCATGCGGTCGGAACGATCGACGGAGCCGGTCGAGGGCTGGAGGATCTGGAACCTGACCGAGGATCGGACTGGTCCATGGCTGTCTCCGGCAGGGTCTGGTGCCGATCGGTGGCCGCGACGCCGGCCGATCGAGGCTCGCTGCACCGTGCCCGGCGTACTCAAGCCTCGTCGGAAGACGCACACGGTGCCCGACCCCGATTGTCGCTGCGGCGTGCACGCGAGCGCGTCGCTCGAGGTGTTCGCGAGGACCTGGCCGGCATGGCCACCTCCGCCAGTCGTGGGCACGGCCTCGCTCTGGGGGCGCACGATCGAGCACGAGCGCGGGTGGCGTTCGCGGTTCGCCTATCCCACCCGGCTTCGCTTGGTCTGTGTGACCTGCGCCTGGGTGACGCCGGGATCGAACACCCCGATCGTCGTGCACCGGTTCGGACGGAGCCTCTATCCCATGTGCGAGGACCACCGCGGGGGCATCGAGGTCCCGGACGGACGACGGACCCGACCCACCGATCAGGAGCCCGCCCGGCTCCAAGCTCGTCTCCTCGACGCGTACGCCGTTGACTTGCTTCCGGTCGAGCAGGTCGAGCCGCTGTGCGGGCGTCCGGCGGCACCTACGCCGCCCGCGTACATGCCGTCTATCCGGATCGTGTCTGTCGGCGGATGACTCGACCCTGACAGCGTCGAGTCATCCGAGACGATCTATGCTCCGCCGGCGCGAACCGTTCGCGACCCCGAGAGGAGCCCGCCATGGAGGACGAGCTGATGAAGGCCGCCGAAGGCGCGATGGAAGACGCGGTCGAGGAAGCCACGGCTGCCGAGGCGTTGCACACCGACGCCGTCGACAAGGCCGAGGCGGCTGTCGAACTGCAGGAGGCTGCCGACGAGCTCGCCGCCGAGGCGATCGTCGAGGAAGCCGCCGCCGAGACGCTGGCCGAAGCGGCCGTCGAGGATGCCGCCGCCGCCGAGATGCTCGCGGAGGCCGCTGAAGACGGCGAGGCCTGACCTTTCCGCATTCAGGGGAACGCGATCGTGTGTCCAACCCCACCCGCGAGGGCCTTGTCGTAGCACAGCGCCCCGAGCGCCACGTCGTCCATCGCGATGCCCATGTTGAGGAACATGCGCCGGCCACCCTCGGGCACGGCGAGCTCGCCGGCGACGACCTGGGCGAGCTCGCCGTCGGGCTCACGGAACCCGCTCCAGTGCCGATCGTCGACCGAGGCGTACTGCCCGGGATCGTCGACGACGTAGAGGCCCGCGTCGTTCGCCGCCTGCGACCCGAGAGCATCGTCGTAGTCCACGGGCAGCAGGACGGCGTCTGGGCCGGTGTTCTCGGCGGTGAGTCGGGGTTGTAGCGACACGGTGACCACCGTCACCACCAGATCGGCACCCTCGAGCGCGTGCTCGGCACTCGTCGCGACGACGCCTTCTCGGTCACCGGCGATCGTGAGCAACGCCTCCGACGCCGCCGGCGACACGTCGAAGACACGGACCTGTTCGATGCCCGGCCTCTGCTCGAGCAGGAGCTCGAGGTGGCGCCGACCTTGCACGCCGGCACCCACGATCGCCAGCCGCCGCGTCTGGTCGGGAAGTTGGCGCATCACCACCCCGGACACACCCGCGGTCCGCATCTCGGTGATCCATCCGCCGTCGATCAACGCGAGCGGACGGCCGGTCTCGGCGTCCGTGAGCACGAATACGCCATAGATGTAGGGCAAGCCCTTGGCCCGGTTTTGCTCGAACCCGGCCACCCACTTGATGCCCGCGCGGTCGCTCCCGCCCAGATAGGCGGGCATGGCGTTGATGAACGCATCGCCGCGTGGACGGATCGCAGGCTTCGGTGGGTTCTGGACGAGACCCGCTGCCTTCTGACCGAACGCGTCCTCGAGCACATCGACCACCTCCGACCAGGTGATCTCGAGCGATTCCAGCTCGGCGCGAGCCAGCACCAGCATCCCGTCGGTGGTCATGCGGCGAGTCTAGGGTGCTCGGCGGGAGATGAGCGGTTCCTCTCCGGGTGGGCGTCGATCGCCCACCTGGGTCGTGCGCTCGAACGCGCGCGCGAGACGAAGCACGGCCAGATCGTCGCCGCGCCGTCCGACGATCTGCACTCCGACGGGCAGACCGTCGTCGGTGAACCCCCACGGGACCGAGATCGCCGGCAACCCCGTCACGGTGATGCACCAACACGATTCCATCCAGTCGAGGTAGGTGGGCATCACGACGCCGTCGATCTCGGTCGGGAACTCGATCTCGACGTCGAAGGGCGGAACCTGGCTCACGGGCATCACCAGGAAGTCGAACCGCCCGAAGAATGCGTCCACGCGAGCCACGAGCTCGGTCCTCAGCAGCTCAGCCCGGTCGATGTCGAGCGGTGTCAGGCGCATGCCTTCCTCCACGTTCCAGACGACGGTGGCCTTCATCTGATCGCGGTGGTCTCGCAGCAGTCCGGAAAGGTCGGTCGCATACATGTGGGCCCGAAGGGTGAGGAAGACCTCGCGCGCATCGTGCAGGTCGGGGAACGCTTCCTCGGTCCGACACCCGAGAGCCTCGAACGTGGAACGCGCCCGGTCGACGATGGCTGGAACACGAGGATCGAACGGCATCACGCCGTCGGCGATCGGCGCCCAGGCGACGGCTGGCTCGCCGAGGTCGGCGTCGAGCGGCGGAGCGAACGCCGAACCCGAATCGGACAGCGAGATCGGCACTCGTGCATCGGGGCCGGCGAGCGCCGAGAGCAGGAGCGCTGCGTCCTCGACCGTGCGTCCCACCGGCCCGTCGACCGACAGCATCTGGTTCGCGGTCGGGGAGGGCCATGACGGCACGCGCCCCGGCGACGGCCGGAACCCGACCACGTTGCAGAAGCTCGCCGGGTTGCGGAGGGAGCCACCGAGGTCGCTTCCGTCAGCGATCGGCACCATGCCGCAGGCGAGCGCGACCGCGGCGCCGCCCGACGATCCGCCGCAGGTCCTCGTGGGGTCATACGGGTTCCGCGTCGGCCCGAAGACCTCGTTGAACGTCTGCGACCCCGCACCGAACTCCGGTGTGTTGGTCTTGCCGAGGAGCAGCGCCCCGGCGGCGCGGGCTCGCTCGACCAGCAGATCGTCAACGTCCGGGACCAGGTCGGCGAAGATCGGCGATCCGCTCGTCGTGCGGATGCCGGCGGTCGAGACCAGATCCTTGTGGGCGATGGGCAGGCCGTGCAGCGGGCCTGCTGCCGCCCCGTGCACCAGCCGCTCGTCGGCCATGGCGGCGGCCTCGAGCGCTCGTTCGGGCACGAGCGTCACGATCGCGTTGAGGGCAGGGTTCACAGCCTCGATCCGTTCGAGATGGGCGAGCATCACCTCGCGCGCCGAGAGATCGCGGGCACGGAGCCGCCGCGCGAGCTCGGTCGCGGGCAGGAAGCAGAGCTCGCGCCCGGCGTTCACGACCGTCAGCCTCTGGCAGGCATCACGAGGGCGTCGACAGCGACGCAGCCGTTCGGCGACACGATCACCGGGTTCACATCGAGCGCGGCGATCAGATCGCCGAGTTCGGCGGCCAACACCGAGAGGCGCGTCACAGCGTGGACGAGCGAGTCGACGTCGCTCGGTGCCGCGCCGCGGACCCCGTCGAGCAAGCGGCGAACGCGGAGCCGGTCCACGAGCCGGCGGGCGCCGGCATCGCCGAGCGGAGGGAACGCGAGCGCCCGGTCGTGGAGGACTTCGACCAGGATGCCCCCGGCCGCCACCAGCACCAGCGGCCCGAACGTGGGGTCGCGCACCACGCCGAGCGCCACCTCGAAGCCATCGGCCGCCATCGCCTCGACGACGACCTGCGGGCCGAGTCGACCGACCATGTCGTCATAGGCGATCTGCACCGCCGCGACGTCGGCGAGACCGACGTGCACTCCGCCCACGTCGGACTTGTGGTGCACGCCAGCAGATGCGGTCTTCACCACGACGGGGAACCCGACCGAGCGCGCGGCGGCGACCGCTTCCTCGGCCGTCGACGCAGCGTGTGCTTCAATCACCGGGACTCCGTAGTCGGCGAGCAGGGCCAGCCCGTCGAGTTCGCTCAGGGCGCTGCCCGCCGAGAGTCGCCCGCGCCAACGCCGACGGATCTCCTCGGGTGCGGGGTCCGGTGCCGGTCCCGATCCCCGGACGCCGACATCACGATGCGCGATCAGTGAGCGCAGCGCGACGAGTCCGGACGACGTTCCCTCGAGCACCGGGATGCCGAGGTCGCGCAGGTACGCGGCTTCCTCGAGGGCGACGGCGCTCGCGAGGTTCGACAGCACGCAGAACGGCTTGCTGGTCCGCTCCCAGACATCGCGAGTGACCTGTAAGTATCCCTCGTCGTAGGGCTCCCCCTGTCGCGTGAGGTCGATGGCGAACGCGACGACGGCCACGTCTGGGTCGTCGTGCATCGTGAGCAGGGAGTCGCGGAAGATGCGATCGGCGTCGATGCCCGTACCCCATGCGTCGAGCGGGTTCGCGGCCTCCAGGCCCGGGTCGAGCGTCTCATCGAGGGCGGCAAGCGTCTGCGACGACACCGTCGCGAACGAGACGCCGAGATCGTGCGCACGATCGACGAACAACGCACGCTCTCCACCGGAGTCGTGCACGCTGGCGATGCCCCTGCCTTCGCCGGTGACCCGCCGCGGCGACGAGAACAGCTCCATCGCGTCGGCCATCTCCTCGAGCGTGGCCACCTCGTGCACGCCGTACGCGTCGAACAGCGCCTCGTAGGCGCCATGCTCCCCCGCGAGCGCTCCTGAATGAGCGGTCACCAATGCCTTGGAACGTTCGGTGCGCCCGACCTTCAGCGCGATGACCGGCACGTCGCGTTCGGCGGCACGCGCCAACTGTGCGCGGAACCCATCGGGATCGCGAACCGTCTCGAGCAGCAGGGCGAGCACGCGAGTCTCCTCACGCTCCAGCGCGTACGCCATGTAGTCGTCCATCGTCGAGCCGAGCTCCTGACCGCTCGACACGAGCAGGTTGAACCCGATGCCCCGATCGTTGAACGACAGGGCACCGAACGCCGATCCGGAGTGCGAGATGAAGGTGACCGACCCAAGCCGGATGTGATCGGGTGTGGCGAACCCGGTCGCACGCAGCTTGAAGGTCTCGTGACAAAAGCCCATCCCGTTGCCACCGCACATCGGAACACGGGCGTCTCTCACGATACGGGCGATGCGTTCGGTGAGCCGAGGCAGGCTGGGCTGGGGTGGGGCTTCCTCATGAAGCGAGGAGAACGTGACGATCGATCGAGCACCCGCCGCGATCGCGTCGCGAGCGGCTCGCTCGATACGCTGGTTCCCGACGCCCAGGAGCGCGAGGTCCACGCCCTCACCCGGTATGTCGGCGACCGACGGGTAGCACGTGAGGCCCGAGACTTCGTCGTAGCCCGGGTTCACCGGGTAGATCTCGCCCTCGAAGCCGCCTCGGCGCAGTTCGACGACCATCTGATGGCCGAGCGAGCCTTCCTTGATCGAGGCGCCCACGACCGCGACGGAGCGAGCCTCGAGCATCGGCTCCAGGCTCGGTCTCACGCGCGCCACATCATCGGTGACGGCTCCCACTGCGGTCTTCGGCCTTCGCTCCTCGGACAGGCGGTCGTGGCTACTTCTTGGGGATGGCCTTGTCTTTCACGGCGGCCTTGTACGCCTGCCAACCGGGGATGCCGTTCACGCCGCCTCCGCCGTGCGTCGCGCACGAGCCGTGATACAGGCCCTTGATCGGAGTGCGGAAGTCGGCGAACCCGGGCGCCGGCCGCATGTGGAACAGCTGATCGACCGAGAGCTCTCCGTGGAAGATGTTCCCGCCGATCAGTCCGAGATCCTGTTCCATGTCGTAGGGACCGATCACCTGGTAGTCGATGATCGAGTCCTTGAAGTTCGGCGCCAGGTCGTTGTAGCCGTCGAAGATGCGCTGGGCGTAGGCGTCGAGTTCGTCGCGATGCGGCTCGTTCACCCAATCGTCCGGTACCCACTGCGTGAACATCGAGAACACGTGCACGCCCTCGGGCGCGAGCTTCTTGTCGAGCGTCGTTGGGATCGTGCCGTCGACGAACGGGGCGACCGCGGGCTTGCGATCGATGTGCGCGTCTTGGAACGCCCGCTCCGCGTACTGGGGCGACAAGCACAGCTCGACCGACCCGGTGTGGTGGTCCTGCTGGTTGGTGCCCGGCATCGAGGTGAAGTCGGGAAGCTCGCTGATCGCGACGTTGACCTTGACGGTGCCCGAGCGCGTCTTCCAGCGCTCGATGTCCCACACGAAGTCGGCGGGCAGCTCGTTGCGATCGACCAGCTCGAGGAATCCGATCTTCGGGTGAACGCAGGTCACGACGACCGGGGCGCGCAGCTCTTCGCCGGTGGCCAGCGCAACACCCACGGCGCGGCCGCCGCGGGTCAAGATCTTCTCGACCTTGGCCTCGGTGCGGACCTCGCAGCCGAACGACTCGGCGCTGCTTCGGATCGAATCGCTCACCGCGCCCATGCCGCCCTGCTGGAAGCCCCAACTGCCCAGGTGCCCGTCGCCCACGTCACCGATCGAGTGGTGCAGCATCACGTAGGCGGTCCCGGGCTCATCGGGACCGGCCCACGTGCCGATCACGCCGTTCACCGTCAGCATCGCCTTGATCGCGTCGGATTCGAACCAGTCGTCGAGCAGATCGGTCACGCTCATCGTGAACAGGCGTGTCACGTCGGCCACCCCACGCTGGCCGAGCTTGCGCATGTTCCACGCTGTCTGCAGCTGCGGGATCAAGTCACCGAGCTTCATCGATCCGACGTGGGGCGGCACGCTGAGGAGCAACGGGCCGAGCACGTCGGAGACGCCCTTCATCCACGCTTCCCACTTGGGAAGCGTCTCGGCGTCCTTCTTCGAGAACTGGGCGATCGAGTCGTAGCTCTTCTTCGCGTCGTCGGCATAGACGGTGATCGAACGCCCGTCGGGGAACGCCTGGAAGTACGGCCCGAACGGGGTCACGTCGTACCCATGGCGCTTGAGGTTCAGCTCGTTGATGATCGTCGGCGGCATGAGCGACATCACGTAGCTATAGGTCGTGACGTTGATCTCGGGGTGGTCGGCGAACGGCGCGCTCGTGTCAGCCGCGCCGCCGGTCTTGTTCCGGCTCTCGAGCACCACCGTGCGAGCACCGTGGCGGGCGAAGTACGCTCCGCTCGTGAGTCCGTTGTGACCGCCACCGATGACGATCGCGTCGTAGGTGTTCGATGCCATGGCCGTGTACGTCCTTCCCCTCGGCGTGTCGCGAACCACGGCAGTATGGCCCGTCTTTGAATCACCAGTCAACTCGGAGTGCCCTGACCTCGTGTTTTGATTTCCCAGGTCATGCGGTTACAGTTGCCTGCACGTTCAGACGAGGAACCGGCGCCGATAGCCCTTGAGCTGTGCGGCGTTCAGGACGGAGGCTCCGTTGGCTCGGGCACGTCAGAAGAACGGCAAGGACCGGCACCAGGAGATCCTGGAGGCCGCCGCGCGCGTGATCACCGAGCGCGGGCTCGCCGACACGCGCATCCAAGACATCGCCGAGCAATGCAGCGTCTCGCCCGGTCTGATCCTCTACTACTTCGAATCCAAGGATCGCCTGCTCGTCGAAGCGCTCACCTACTCCAACGACAGGTACTACCTCGCGCAGGCGCGCGACCTGCGGCGGCTCGACTCAGCCCGAGACCAGCTCTGGCGCTTGATCGACCTGTCGGTGCCGGGACTGCTCCCCGACTTCGAGCGCCTCGAGGAATGGGCGCTGTGGATCGAGATCTGGGTGCGCGCGCTGCGTGATCCGGCCTTGGCGAAGGAACGAGAGGTGCTCGACCGCAGGTGGCGTCAGTCGATCGCCGACATCGTGCGACTGGGGCGCACGACCTCCGAGTTCGCCGAGGGCGAGGATGCCGACGAGATCGGCATGAAGCTCGGCGCGCTGATCGACGGCCTCGCCGTCCAGGTGCTCATGAACGACACGCAGGTGGGCCCGGTGCACATGCAGCGCATGTGCCAGGAAGTCGCGGCGAGCCTGATCGGCTTCGAACTGGAGCCTGCAACCTCGGCCTAGCCCGCTCCGTCGATGTTCGACAGGCGGTCGGCGATCACGCAGATCAGCTCGAAGGCGATGCGCGTCGCGTTCTGCGCCGTCATCGCGTTGGGTGAATCGAGCGAGGGCATCAGCTCCACGACGTCGGCGCCGATCACGTTCATGCCGCGCATGCCTTGGATCACGCGGATCGCCTCCTTCATCGTGAGGCCCTCCTCGCCGGGCTCGGGGTTCGAGACTGCCGGGGCGATCGCGGTGTCGAGCGCGTCGAGATCGAACGAGACGTACACGGGCAAGATGCCGACACGCTCGCGGATCAGCTCGACCGTGCCGTCGATGCCGAGGTCGTCGTCGAACTCGTCCTTCGTGACGATGCGGTAGCCCAGCTCGCGGCTCGTCTTGCCCGGGTCCATCCACACGTCGTGCCCGCGGATGCCGATCTGTACGCTGCGTGTCGCGTCGACGTGCCGCTCGTGCACCGACTTCGACGCCCAATGTCCGGCGCTGTCGTAGGCCCCGTACCAGTTGGGGAAGTCGTCATAGGTGTCGTAGTGCGCATCGAAGTGCACCACCGCGGCGGGCTGGCGGTGTCGCGACTCGGGCCCGGCGATCGCCCGCAAGATCGCCAACGAGATCGAGTGGTCGCCGCCGATCGACACGGGGCACGCGCCTGCCCGATCGATCGCGCCGTAGAAGGCCTCGATCTCACGCACCGCTCGGTCGTTCACGAGCGTCTCGTAGATCGGAACGTCGCCGAGGTCGTTGATGCGACACGCGCTCCAGGGATCGAACTGCCACGGCAGGTGCAGGCGCCTGTAGGCCATCGACACGTCACGCATCGATCGCGGCCCGAGATGCTGGTCGCGCCAAGTCGTGCCGTTGCCGGAGCTGTGGGGCGCGCCGACCAGCGCGATATCGCATGCTCTGGGATCGGCCACGTGTGGGCAGCGGAACAAGGTCGGGACGCCCCACCAATGCAGGAAGTCGAGATCCTGTCGGGCGAACTCGTACTCGGGCCGCTCCACCGCGCCTCCTGAGGTCGGAGCCTTCGAGCGGAGTCTACGGTCGGTAGTCTCGGGGCATGACGCCGCGACCGTTGATCCTCGATGTCGATACCGGCGTCGACGACGCGCTGGCCCTGCTCTACGCGGCCGCCTCACCCGAGGTCGAGCTGATCGGTGCCACGACCGTGATGGGCAACGTCACGGTGCGACACGCCACCGAGAACACGCTCGCGGTGCTCGAGCTGGCCGGGCTCGGCCACGTCGAGGTCGCCTCAGGAGCCGCACGTCCACTCGTACGCGACCACGAGCCGTTCCCGGTCGTGCACGGAGAGCGCGGTCTCGGGCGAGCCGAGCTGCCCTCGTCGACGCGAGCGCCCTCGTCGCGATCGGCCGCGCAGCTGCTGGTCGAAGCCGCTCGCGAGCGTCGCGGCGAGGTGCTGCTCGTGGCGACCGGACCGCTCACCAACGTAGCCCTCGCGCTCGCCGAGGAGCCGGGCCTTCCCGAGCTGCTCGGCGGGTTCGCGATCATGGGCGGCGCCTTCGCACGCGGAGGGAACGCGACGCCTGCCGCCGAGGCGAACATCTGGGTCGACCCCGACGCCGCCCAGGCCGTGTTCCGCGGGTTCGCCGGACGCGAGGCCGCACGGCTTCCGCTGTGCGCCGGCCTCGACGTGACCGATCGAGTCCAACTCTCTCGGGCAGCTCTCGACGCGATCTGCGCGGACATGCCCGGCTCCCCGGTTGCGCGGTTCCTGCAGGAAGCCGTGCCGTTCTACATCGAGTTCTACGAGCGGTTCGGCGTCGCCGGTGGCGCGGCGATGCACGACCCACTCGCGCTCGCACTCGCGCTCGACGAGTCGCTCGGCACGTTCGAGACGACGCGCGTCGAGGTCGAGACCGACGGTCAATGGACGCGAGGCATGACCGTCGCCGACCTCCGTGGGGTACGGCACAGCCCATGGCCCGTGGGCTGGGAACCGGAGGAGAACGCCCGGGTCGCGCTCGACGTCGATGTCGCCGGGTTCCTTACGCGGTTCGCCGACCGGCTGCGATCGCTGGCCGAGGCCCCGGCATGAGCTCGACGCCCCGTGACACGCTGGCCGTGATCGGCGCGATCAACGTCGACCTCGTCGTGAGCGGGGCACGGCTCCCCACCGCCGGCGAGACGGTGGTGGGCGGCCGATTCTCCCAACACCAAGGCGGCAAGGGCGGGAACCAGGCGGTCGCCGCCGCCCGGGCGCTCGGAACCCACGGCCGGATCGCGATGATCGGCGCGGTCGGCCCCGACGCGTTCGGAGAGCCCGCCCGAGAGCTGCTCGCGATCGAAGGGGTCGATGTGACCCACGTGGCGATCGACCGTTCCGCGGCCACCGGCGTGGCGCTCATCACCGTCGATGCGAAGGGCGAGAACCAGATCGCGGTGGCGCCTGGAGCGAACGCCGGGCTCACACCGACGGCGGCCACGGCCGCCCTCGACCGGCTCGGCGGGGGAGTGGGCGTCGTGCTCGCGAGCCTCGAGGTTCCCCTTGCCGCCGTCGAGGCCGCCGCTCGATGGGCGTACGAGCGGGACCTGACCTTCGTGCTCAACCCGGCGCCGGCGCGCACCGAGGCGCACGACCTGCTGCCGTACACGCGGGTGGTCACCCCGAATGCCGGCGAGCTCGCGATCCTGGCGGCTCAAGCCGAGGAACCGCGCGGCGGCGCCAAGCGCCTGGCGAGCGCCTACGAGCAGCTCACGGTGGTCGTTACCCTGGGCGACGAGGGCGCACTCGCCTCCGGGCCCGGGGGCGAGATGAAGGTCGCCGCGCCGAAGACGCGCGCGGTCGACGCCACCGGTGCCGGCGACACGCTGAACGGCGTGCTCGCGGCCGGTCTCCTCGAGGGCCTCGACCTCGCCGATGCGCTGCGCCGCGCCGTCCGTGCCGCGGCGCTCTCGGTCGGTGTCGCAGGCGCGCGCGAAGGCATGCCGTCGCGCGAAGCGATCGAGGCGGCCACCTACTGATGGGTCCGGCCGAGCCGGCCAACCGAGCCTCCACCGTGGCCTGGGGCGAGCTCCGTGCCGGTCGGTCCGAACCGCCGAGGCGGGCGAGGTTCTCCTCTATCAGTACGGGGTCGGTCTCGGGTTCCTCGCCACCGTGAGGCCCGATGGTGGACCGAGGGTCCACCCGATCTGTCCGCTGATCCATGACGGCGGACTCTTCGCGTTCCTGGTGCCGTCGCCCAAGCGCACCGATCTGCTCCGCGACGGACGCTTCTCGCTGCATTCGTTCCCCGTCGAGGAGAACGAAGACGCGTTCTACATGACGGGCACCGCCGAGCCTGTCGATGACGAACGGGTCCGCGAGGCCCTGGTCGCCCGCTTCCTCGAGGAGCGACCGGGACTCAGTCAGGCTGCAGCCGACCTCGGCGACCAACTCCTGTTCGAGTTCCGGGTCTCGACGTGCTTGTTGACGCGAACGGATGGCCACGGCGAGCCTTCGCCGGCTCACACGGTCTGGGTTGCTGCTAGCGAGGGGAGCGGTCGAGCCCACCACCCCTCGCCTTCGCCCGGGCCGACACCGTAGGCTCCCCACATGCTCACCTGCGCCGTCTGCGGCGAGGAAAACCCCGAGCGGGCGAAGTTCTGCCTGGACTGCGGAGCGCCGCTCGCGCAGGAGCCCCAGCCGGCTCGCATGGAGCGGAAGTTCGCGACGGCTCTGTTCGCCGACCTCGTGGGCTCGACGACCCTCGCAGAGCGGGAAGACCCGGAGGTCGTGCAGAGCGTGGTCGGGCGAACCTTCGATCGGCTGTCGCAGGAGATCGAGCGATATGGAGGACACCTCGAGAAGTTCATGGGCGACGCCGTACTCGCGGTGTTCGGCATCCCGCGCACCCACGAGGATGACCCGGAGCGGGCGGTTCGCGCGGGGCTGGAGATGCAGGCGGTCCTGTCGGAGCTCAACCGAGGGTTCGAGGCCGAGGGGAAGCCGCAACTCGAGATGCGCATCGGCATCGAGGCCGGCGAGGTGCTCGTCGACCTCGAACGGGCCACCGGGCCGCGCGACCGCATGCTGACCGGCGATGCGGTGAACACGGCCGCGCGGCTTCAGACCGCGGCCGAACCAGGGCACGTCGTGGTGGGTCCGGGCGTTTACGCCTCCGTGAAGGACGTGATCCACCTGGCAGAGCTGGCCCCGCTCGTGTTGAAGGGCAAGACCGAACCCGTCGCCGCGTGGGATGCGCGGGCCGTGATCGCCAAGCGCCGAGGCGAGCGCCCGGCGCTCGGCCTGCAGGCCCGACTGATCGGTCGCGACGAAGAGCTCACCGTGCTGAAGCAGACGTTGCAGCGCGTCGACTCCGAAGGCCGATCCGCCCTCGTGACCATAGTAGGCCCAGCGGGCGTCGGAAAATCGCGACTGATCCACGAGCTGGGCGCGTACACCGAAGGCCTACCCTCGTTCTTCTACTGGCGAAACGGACGGTGCCTCGCCTACGGCAACACCTCGTATTCGGCCCTCGCCGACGCGGTGAAGGCGCAATGCGAGGTGCTCGAGGACGACTCCGTCGGGACCGTGCGAACCAAGGTCGACGCCGCGGTCCTGGAGCTCTTCGACGATCTCGAGGTGTCCCCGGCGATCACCGCGCTCGTGACGGCCGGCGAGCGCAGCCTTTCGCGTGAGGACCTCTTCGACGCCTGGCGACGGTTCTTCGAACGCATGGCGGCGCGATACCCGCTCGTCCTTGTCCTCGAGGACATCCACTGGGCCGACGACGGCCTGCTCGACTTCATCGAGCACATGGCCGACTGGGCGCAAGGCTCGCTCATGGTCATCACCCTGGCACGGCCCGAGCTGTTCGATCGTCGACCGACGTGGGGCGGCGGGAAGCGCAACGCGACGACGATCTCGCTCGACCCGCTCACGCCCGATGAGGACGCCGCGATGGTGGACGAGCTCCTGCCGGGTGTTCTGAGCGATGAGCTTCGAGCGACGATCGTCGAACGAGCCGAAGGGAACCCGCTCTACACCGAGGAGATCGTGCGCATGCTCGTCGATCGCGGGGTGCTGCGTGCCACCGAAGCCTCTCGCTGGGAGGTCGCGGCGCCGATCACCGACGTCGAGCTACCGCGCTCGATCCAAGGGCTGATCGCCGCCCGCCTCGACGGCCTGCCCGACGACGAGAAGAACCTGCTGCAGGACGCAGCCGTCGTCGGTCGCGAGTTCTGGCTGGGTTCGGTGGTCACCCTGACCGGGCTCGAGCCGGGCGCTGCTCGCGACGTGCTCGGACGCCTGCGTGTGAAGGAACTGATCGTGCCACACGAGCCCTCGAGCTTCCGAGGGGAGCAGGAGTTCTCGTTCCGCCACCTGTTGCTGCGCGATGGCGCCTACGACTCCCTGCCGAAGCAACTCCGCGCGGAGAAGCATGCGGGGGTCGCGGCGTGGGCCGCCGAGCGGGCCGGCGAGCGAGCCGACGAGATGGCAGAGCTGATCGCCACGCACGCGCTGGAAGCGGTCCGCTACCGGGCGGAACTCGGAGACACCGGGGAGGCATCGCAGGCGTCGATGCACGACGCGTACCGATGGGCGCGGGCCGCCGGCGACCGAACGGCGGAGCTGTGGCTGCCGGCCGAGGCCCTGCTCTGGTACGGCAAGGCGATGAGTCTCGCCGAGACGCTCGAAGTCCCGCTCGACGAACGAGTATCGCTCGCTCGGGCTCGGAGCACGGCGAGCACCGGAACCGCAGACACCGAGGAGCAAGGAGCCATCGCGCGCTCGTACCTCGATCTCGCCGAGCGATCCGGCAATGCCCACGACGCCGGCGCCGCGGAGTCGACACTCGCGATCCTCGCGTTCGAATTGGGCCACGACGACGAGGCACAGGCGTTGCTGCGTTCATCGATCGACCGGCTCGAACCCCTCGGCGACAGCGCCGAGCTGGCGAAGGCTCTACGTACATCCGGGTGGTACCGATGGCGACGGGGCCTGCCGGCCGAGGCGGAACCATTGCTACGGCGGGCAGTCGAGATGGCCACGCGAGTCGATGCTCCAGTCGTCGTCGCCGAATCGATGATCGACCTGGGCGTGACGCTGACGATGTTGGGCGAGAAGGACGATGCGATCCGAGTGATGGAGGACGCGTACCGGCTGGCCAAGGAGAGCCGCGACTTCTCAACGATGATGCGGGTATGCGTGAACTACCCCGCTGTGATCAGCCAGTGGACGTCGGACATGCGCAAGGGCTATGAAGTCACCGCCGAAGGGGTCGACCTCGCGAGGAAGGCGGGAGGGACACAGCAGCTCGGCTGGCTCCTCGGCAACCTTGCCGACTTCATCCTGATGAGCGGTTCGATCGAGGACGCCGTGGCGGTCGCCCTCGAGGCGGTGAAGCTCGCAGAGCAGATCGGCGACGAGCCCCTGCTGTGCATGCGTCTCGCGGGCTACGGCCTCATGCTCACGGAAGCGGGACGAACCGACGACGCCGCGCAGGCCCTCGATCGAGCAAGCGGTGTCCTCGGGACGAACCCCGAACCGCAGTCGGAGAGCCTTATACGACACGGACGAGGCCTGCTGGCCTCGCTCTGCCTGGACCCGGCCGAGGCGGCGGCCCAGCTCCGCGCGGGCGTGGACGTCGTGCGTGCCTTCAACGACGACACATACCCCGAGCTGCACCCTCCGCTCGTCCGCGCCCTCGTGGAGCTCGACGACCGCGAGGCCGCCGCGGCGTATCGACTCACGGCTCGAGCCCGCTCGCCCTACGCCATCGCGATGGGCCTGGTCGTCGACGGCATCCTCGAACCCGACCCACACAGCTCGGCGCGCATCCTCACCGAGGCGGTCGAACGCCTCGGCACGTTCCCCGTGTGGACGGAGCAAGGGAGAGCCCTGCTCGATCTGGCGTTCGCGCAGTCGCGAGCGGGCGACGACCCGGGTGCGACCCTCGATCGCGCCCACGATGTGTTCTCCTCGCACGGGATCCTTGGCTGGCTCCCCCACGTCGAGGCCGCCAGGGCGACCCTGACCACCGAACGCTCGACGCTCTGACCCGAGCTGTCAGTCCGGAACGACGGTCGCGAGCAGCTCGACGACCTTCCGGGCACCGGCTCCGTCGGCGTCCAGGTCGGGGTTGTAGCACGCGAGCGTGATCCCCAGGCATCGTGGGTCGTGCACGAGCGGTGTCAGCAACGCGGTGAGCTCGACCCAAGTGAGACCGTCGGGCTGCGGGGCATCGACCGTCAGCTCGCTCGGGTCGAGCACGTCGACGTCGGTGAAGACCCAGTAGCGCCGATCGTCGGGCGGCGTCGCTTCCGCGATCGTGGCTTCGATGCCCCGAGTCCGCACGCCTTCGGTGTCGATCGCCGTGAGTCCTGGCAGATCCTCGGGCGTGACCGATCCGAGATCGCGGGCTTCCTCGAGATCGCGAAAGCCGATGAGGGCGATGTCGCCCGGAGCGAGCACGGGCGCATCGACCACCTCGCCCCACGCCTCGGGTCCCAGTCCGAGCAAGACGGCGACCGGCATGTCGGCTGCCTCACCGCCGAGGGAGTTGACCCCGTCATACAGATCCATGTGGCCGTCGAGGAACACGAGCCTCGCTTCGGGGAAGCGCGCGCGAACACCGGCCATCGCGCCGACCTGCAGCGTGCAACATCCGCCGAGCACCACGAGCCTGCCCCGGTCGGTGAGCGCGTCGGCGGTCGCCGTACGAACGGTGCGCGTGAGGTCGAGCACCGAGTCCGACCCGACGATACCTGTCACCGGATCGCGTTCCGAGGGGCCGAGCACGACGTCGAGGTCCCCGAGATCACGTGCGCCGAGGGCCTCGACCACACCGTTCCCACGCAGCACTCCTGGCGAGCGGACGGTACCCACCGGCTCTCCGACGCAGTCGATCGGGACCCCGAACAACGTCACGCCCGTCATGACCGCAGGCGAACGCCCTTCGGGTCGTAGAACGGCTCGGCCTGCACGACGACCGGTACGACGTCGCCTCGGACCTCGACGCCCCAGCCGTCAGGAGACGGGTCGCCACGGATCCACGCCAGGCCGCACGACCCGCCGAGCGTGGGCGCGATCCCTGCGCTCGTGACGTGACCCACGCGCTCGCCGTCGCGCAGGATCGATTCCCCGTGCCAGAGCACGACACCGGGCGCGTGCACCGATACCAAGCGGCGCTCGCGAGGTGAGTCCCGCAGCGACTCCAGCGCTTCTCGCCCGATGAACTCCCCCGCTTTGCGGACCGACACCGCGAACCCGAGTCCCGCGGCGAACGCATCGTCGATCGGTCCCATGTCGTGGCCCCATGACCGGAACCCACGCTCGAGACGAGCAGCGTCGAACGCGAACGCCCCGGCATGGCGAAGCTCGAGTGAGCCGCCCGATTCCACGATGTGCTCGTAGAGATCGGCGACGAACTCCGTCGGAACGCTCAACTCCCAGCCGAGCTCGCCGGTGAACGAGACCCGGAACGCCCACGCCCGAACCCGAGCGACGTCGATCTCCCGCGCCATGAGGAACGGCCACGCCTCGTCCGAGAGATCCTCGTCGGTGAGCCGGGCGAGCAGCTGGCGCGATGAAGGGCCGGCGATATGCAAGGTGGCCCATCCGCTCGTGACGTCTGTCACCGTCGCTTCACGCGGCAACCCCGAGCGCAGCAGCATCTCGGTGTGACGCTGCGCCAGCGTCGGCGCGAGCACGAGGAACCGATCCTCACCCAAACGGGTCACCGTGGGATCCATCTCGATACCGCCACGCGCGTTGCACAGCAGCGTGTACACGATGCGGCCGACCGGCACGTCGACGTCCGAGGTGGCAAGCCGTTGCAAGCCGTGCAGGGCCGTCGGTCCCTGCACCAGGAACTTCGAGTAGGAGGAGAGGTCGTAGAGCGCAGCCCCTTCGCGGGTCGCCCGAACCTCGTCGCGTACCGATCCGAACCACGATGGCGAGTCGTAGGAGTAGCTCACCGGCGGCTCCACGAGGCCGGGTTCGAACCAGTTCGCGCGTTCCCACCCCGCGGCCTGGCCGAACGAGGCGCCGGCCTCGCGGAGCGCGGGATACAGAGGCACCCGACGCAGGCCACGGGCGGTGCGGGGCTGCTTGCCCGGCCAGTGCATCTCATAGAGGCCACCGAGCGATTCCACGGTGCGCTCGTGCAGCCACGTGCGCTGGTTCGCCCAGCGACCCATGCGCGCGACGTCGACCTCGGCCAGGTCCATCGTGGGGTGACCCGCGACGATCCACTGCGCCGCAGCCATGCCG
>JAOUEA010000027.1 GCA_029858935.1 Actinomycetota bacterium | reverse complement strand
GCCGGCGTTCCACCCGACCGATCCGAATTCGCGCCGCCGCACGACCGCGATCACGCCGAAGACCACGAGTTGAGCGACTCGGGTCGCCCACAGGCCCGGCACCCATCCGACCTCCTGCGCGAAGAACCCGAGGAAGAACCCCCCGACGCCGAACAGCACCGCCGAGACGAGCGCCCACGGCAGACCGGGAGCGCGCGTGTGGGTCCCCGCGAAGAGCTTGGCGAGATCCGTCGAGGTCAGCATCGCGCCGAGCACCGTGATCGCGCCGCCCACCAGGACCGTCGGTTCAGGTCGTTCGCCGAGCACCAGCACTGCGAGCGCGACCCCGACCACGGCGAAGGTCGCGCTGACCGGTGAGACGACGGCGACCGGACCCAGCTGCAGCGCCCGGTAGTGCGAGAGGTAGGCGCCGGCCGAGGACGCCGCGCTCATCGCCACGAAGATCACGTACGGCGCCAGCACGCCGGGGCTATGCCCGCCCGCGATCAGAACCAGCGTCATCACGCCTGCGCTCAGGAATTGCGCGATGAGGACGGTCGGCAGACTCCCGATGCGACGGCCGGAGACCGCCCCCGTGAAGTCGGCGAGCCCGAATCCGAGCGCGGCCGCGAGGCCGAAGATCACCCGCGCCGGACTTCTGCGAGGGCGTCGACCGCGACCGCCCCGCGCTCACCGACGAGCAGCGGGTTCGCCTCGAACGAGGCGAGCCGGTCGCGGAGATCGTGCGTGATGCGGGCGATGGCCGCCACCGCCTTCGCGGCGGCCGCGAGATCGTGCAGATCAGGATCGAGGCCGCACAGCGGTGCCTGCTCGACTAAGAAGCGCTTCGCCTGGCCCGGCCTGAGTGGACAGGGCACGAACACCGCGTCGCCTTCCTCGGCGAGCGCCCCTCCCGGCCGCACCGTGATCATCGGACCGAACCGTTCGTCGACGACCGCGCCGACCAGCACCTCGGCGCCGCGCACCATCTGCTGCACGAGCACTTTCGGAGCCTTCGCGCCGGCACGCTTCGCGGCCTCGAGCACCTCGGCGGCGGCAACCTCGACATCGGTGGCGTTGCGCAAGCCCAGCCGAACCCCTCCGAGCTTGGCCTTGTGCGGGATCTCCGGTGCTTGGGCCTTCACGACGACCGGGAACCCGATCGAGCGGGCGAACGTTGCGGCCTGTTCGGGCGTTGACAGCGAACGCTCCTTCGGGCGGGCGACGCCGTACAGGCGCAAGATCCTCGCCCCGGTCTCCTCGTCGATCGGTCCCTCCCGTCCCTTCAACACCCGCAGGGCTTTCGCGCGGTTGGCGTGGGCCGGCATATCGTCGGCCGTGGAGCGGCCCTTCGAGCCCTGGAATTCGACCAGGGCCCGTATCGCTCCTGCGGCGGCGTGATGCCCCTGCAAGAAGGGCAGCGTGTGCGTGCGGGTGAAGGCCTTGGCCGAGGGGATGTAGGCGAGCGGGCTCATCGCGACGCTCGCGAACGCCACGCCGGTCGCTCGCTGCAGTTCCTTCACGGTCGCCAGCACCGGGTCGGCCCACGGGGTCTCCCCCTCGAGCCTCGGAGGGAACGCGTCGAACGCGATCAGGCCGATCGCGGGATCGTTCGCGAGGGCCTCGAGCGCCCCTTCATACATATCGGTCTCGACCGCCGCCTGCCCCGTGACGTCGAGCGGGTTGTTCTGCGAGGCGAAATGTGGAAGCACCTTCCTCAGCGTGCGCTTCGTGGCTGTCGAGAACTCGGGAAGGTCGAGACCCGTGGCACCCGCGGCTTCGGCGAACAACGTGCAGGCGCCACCCGACTGAAGGGCGGCGGCCACGCCGGTCGTGCGGAGCTTCCTGACCTTCGAGAGCAGCACGGCTGCCTCGAACATCGTGACGGGATCCTCGATAAGGATCACCCCCTGCGCCCGGAGCCATGCGTCGCGCAAGGTCGTGTTTCCGGCCAGCGCTCCCGTGTGCGCGACGATCGATCGACGTGCCGCCTCACTGCGACCTTCCGGCGCGCAGATCAGCACGGGCTTGCCGGCACGTCGCAGGGCGTCGAGTCCGCGACCGATGCGGTCGACGTCGCGCATCGTCTCGATGTAGCTCGTCACCACCTTCGTCTTGGGATCTCCGGCGGCCCACTCGAAGAGGTCGCCGAGCCCGAGCACCGCCTCGTTCCCGACGCCGAGGATGATCCGCAATCCGACACCGCGATCAGAGGCGAGCTGGTTCATGGCCCACGCCACCGTGCCGCTTTGGCTGATCACGCTGATCGATCCGGCGCGGGGTTCGGGGGGCGGCGTCGTGCCGTAGGGGGCGACCCGCTCGACGTAGTTCACGAACCCCTCGACGTTGGGACCGAGCACCGGGATGCCGGTGCGGATCGCGGCCTCGCGCAGCTGTGCCTGCAGCGCGACGCCCTCCTCACCGGCCTCGGCGAACCCCGACGACACCACCATGATGCCCCGCACGCCTCGCGCACCGCAGTCGTCGATCATGCGCACCACAACGCGTGCGGGCACGACGAACACGACGAGATCGACGCCTCGTGGCAACTCCTCGATCGAGTGCAGGCACGGACGACCCCAGACGCTGTCGTACTTCGGATTGACCGGATAGAGCTCGCCGTCGTAGCCGACGTGGCGGAGCGAACGTTCGATCTCGGGAGCCCATGAGTCAGGAGATTCCGACGCTCCGACGACCGCGATCGAGCGGGGCGCCAGCAAGGGCGTGAGATCGTCACGGGCCTCCGGCCGGCGCGAGCTCACGCCTGAGCTCCGCGGAATCGCTCATCGCGCCAGGCGATCGCCGCCTTGAGGCCGTCGCGCTGCGTGATGCGACGGAACTCATCGCGGGCCGGCAGGTTCGCGGTCTCGATCATCACGTCGAGCTCTGTATTGGCGGTCATCGCCGCTCGGAACCCCGCCACGTCCCACGCACGGTTCACCGCCCGCTTCGTCGTCTCGATGACGAATGGCTCGTTCTTCGCGATGTCGTCGGCGAGCGCCAGAGTCGCGTCGTCGAGTCGGGCAGCTGGCACGACGCGGTTCACCATCCCCATGCGCAGTGCCTGCTCCGCATCCACTCGATCCTCGCCGGTGAACAGCAGCTCCTTCGCCCGACGCACACCCACGACCCATGGCAGGAACATCGAGACGACGCCCGAGCCGAATCGGATGTCGACGTAGCCGAACTTGGCGTCGTCAGCCGCGACCGCGAGATCGCACGCGAGCATCAGATCCGTGCCGCCGGCCAGGCAGTAGGAATGCACTTGGGCAATCGTCGGTTTTGGGCAGTCGGTGAACTCGAGCATGCGCTCGGTCGACAGGGCGAGTTCCTCGTGCCAGTGGCGAGCGTCGTGCTCGCCGCCTTCGGCGTCCTCATTCAGGTCGTAGCCGGCACAGAAGGCGCGGCCCGCCCCTCGCAGGATCACGACGCTGACCCCGTCATCGGCACCGGCGGCCCTGATCGCTTCCGACATCGCCGCAACCAGTTCCTCGTTCAAGGCGTTCAGGGCACCCGGGCGGTTCATCGTGAGGCGACGGACGGGGCCGATGTCCTCGACCAGCAGCACGGGTTGGGCGGTCGGCTCGCTCACGCTTGATCCTTCCTCTTGATGTCTCGCGCGGAGGCCCGGATGCTAGCAACGACGCCCGCGATGTCGCCGGGCACCACGCGCCGCGTCAATCCGAGCGCTCGAGCAGCTGACGTGCCGCCCGCCGACCCGAACGGAGCGCGCCTTCCATCGTGCCGTGCCGGTCGTGCTCGGTGTGCTCACCGGCGAACGCGATCGGACCGACGGGTCGAGCGAGAACATCGCGACGGATCCACGACGCGGGGTCCCAGCTGGAATAGGCGCCGAGCGTGTATGGGTCGTCGGCCCATGCATACATCACGGGCTCATCCACGAGCGTGAGGTCGGGGTTCATGGCTCGCACCGCCTCGAGCCAGGGCGCGAGCTCACCGCGTGTCGTTCCGAGCGATTCCTGCGCCTCACGCGACCCGGCGAACGACGAGACGCATCGCCGAGTCTTGCCATCACGACCGTTCGCAGTCCAGCACCACATCGACATGTCGGCGAGCTGGCGCGATCTGGGGACTGGCCGCTCCTTCGTCGCGACCGCGAACTTCGACGCGGCGCCCATCACCAGCGACCGGAGCGCCGTTGCGAGGTCCGCCGGCAACGCCGGCGTGAAGACCAGCCGAGCCGCGATCGGGGCCGGCACCGCCACGACCACCGCGTCTGCGTGCTCCGAGAGCGGCCCGACACGCACCGTCACCCGGCCGTCAGAGTGCTCGATCCCATCGACCGCGTGACCGGTGCGCACGTCGGGCAGCGAAGCCGCGAGCTCGGATGCGATCGACTGGTTGCCGGAACCAGCCCGGAAGAACCGTTCGTCGTGCGAAGCGAATGGCCGCTCACCGCCGAACGACGCGAGGGCCACCTCATGGAGATCGTTGGCGCAGGTTCCGGCGAGACGACTCGTCACGATCGAGCGCGCGGCATCATCCCCTTCGACCGTCTCGAGGAACGCCCCGACGGTTAGCGTCTCCACCTGCGAGGGAACCAGCGCTGCGAGCGCTGCGTCCGCCAGCTCGAGGAACCGCTCCTGGTCGGCCAGCGGGGCCGCCCCCGGCCCCCAGGGCTCGCGCCGCGAGTACGACGCCCCGGTTTCCGCGAGATCGACATCGAAGCGTTCGGCGGTTTCGCGCACCACGGCGTCGTCTGCCCGGATCCACTCCGCCCCCAGCTCCACGATGGCGCCGTTCGTGAGGGTGGTCGACCAGACCCTGCCTCCCACGCGTTCTCGAGCCTCGAGCACGGTCACCGCGAGTCCGGCATCGGCGAGCGCTCGGGCCGCGGACAGACCGGCGAAGCCGGCGCCAACCACGATCGCCCTCTCGAACGTATGCATCAGTGGCGGGGTCCGAACGGACTACCGGGATATGGCGAACATGGGTGACACTTGCATGACACGGTGCGCCTATGGTACTCAGCCACATCCGCTTTGAACGGCCGCTCAGCCCGTGTTGGGCCAGGTAGCGAGGAGGCACGAACATGGCAGGAAGGCACCCGATGGAGAATCGCTGGTCGAGGCGTCAGTTCATCGGCCGGGCCGCCGGAGGTGCGATCGCCGTGCCCTCGCTGGCCGCGATCCTGGCCGCGTGCGCCAAGCCCGGCACAACGGAGAGCGGAGGAGGAAGTGCCGCAGCCGTCGGTCTCGCCCGTCCCGACAACCCGGTCGAGCTGCCCCTCAATGGAGATCCGATCGCTGCCAGCACCCCGATCGAAGAGGGCGCGACGCTGCAGGTCTACAACTGGGATGCCTACATGTACAAGAAGGTCCTGAAGGCCTTCGAGGAGGAGTACGGCGTCACGATCGAGTGGACCACCTTCAACAACATGGAGGAGGGCATTCAGAAGCTCGTCTCCGGCCAGATCCAGCCCGACGTCTTCTTCCCGACCACCGACTACATCGCGCGCCTCGTCGAGAGCGATCTGATCCAGCCGCTGAACCTCGAGCTCGTCCCGAACCTCGCTTCGAACGTGTGGCAGAGCTTCTCCGACCCAGGCCCCTTCTACGACCTGGGCGCGCGCTACACGGTGCCGTACACGATCTACACCACCGGCGTGGCCTACCGGCGCGACCGGGTCGACGATGCGGACGCTTCCGCGCAGGGCTACGACCTGTTGTGGAACCCGGACTATACGGGCGAGATCGCCTACTACGATTCATACCGCGACGCGATCGGCATGGCTTTGGTCCGCAACGGCGTCATGGATCCGAACACCGGCGACCCGGCATCGATCACGGCTGCCAAGGACTCGATCCTCGAGATCATCAACGACCTCGACGGCCAGCTCCGCATCAACGGCACCTTCGCGAAGCTGCCCGAAGGCGAATTCACGGTCTCGCAGTCGTGGTCCGGTGACATCGTCGGCGCGAAGTGGTACCTGCCGAAGGGGACCGGCGAGGATGTGCTCGGGTACTGGTACCCGGAAGGCGAACCCGGCCTGATCGGCAACGACACGATCGTGATCCCGACCACCGCACAGAGCCCGCGGCTCGCACACGAATTCCTGAACTTCTTCCTCGACGAGCAATGGGGCTACACGAACTTCGCGGACTGGAACGGTTACCAGCCCCCGTTCACGACGATCGATCCCGACTCGTTGATCGCCGACGGCGTCGTCGCACCGCAGCTCAACAAGGCGGTCGTGACCGAGGAGATGTTCACGACGGGACTGGTGCAGAGCCAGCTCGCACCCGAGGTCGACCAGCTCTGGCTCGACGCCTGGAGCGAGATCCAGGCCGGCGGCTAGGTGGCGAGCGCGGAAGCCACCGCGGAGCCCCAAGGGGGCAAACGAAGTCGCGAGGACCAGGCTGCGGGCCGAGGCGGCGCCTGGTTCCCGCGCTGGTACTGGCCCACGTTCACGCTGCCGGGCACGCTCTGGCTGGTGCTGCTGTTCATCCTGCCCTTCTACACGGTCCTGTCGGTCGCGTTCGGAACGGTCGAGCCGCTCTTCCGTACGCCCCTGCCCGTGTACCAGCCTTGGTATTGGAGCTTCGGTACGTTCGACACGACGCTCGAGAAGTTCTACGTGTCACCCGCGATCTACCAGGAACCGCTGATCCGCACCTTCGCCTACGTCTTCGCTGCCAGCGCGATCTGCCTGGTCGTCGGCTACGCCGTCGCGTACTACACGGCACGGTACGCCGGAAGGTTCCGGGTCCCCATCCTGCTCATGCTCGTGGCGCCCTTCTTCATCAGCTACCTGATGCGCATCTACGCGTGGCAATCGCTGCTGCAGCCAGGCGGCTACGTCGACGACATCTGGGGCATCTTCGCCGAGCCCGTCAACTGGCTCTCAGGCAAGCCGGTCACCGTGATCCTCGGGCTCGTCTACGGCTACATCCCGTTCATGATCCTGCCCTTGTACGGCTCGCTCGATCGCATCGAGCAGAGCATGCTCGAGGCCGGTCGCGATCTGGGAGCCAGCCCGTTCCACACCTTCCGCCGGGTCACGCTACCGCTATCGAAGCCCGCGATCCTCGCAGGCCTCGTGATCGTGTCGCTGCCGATGTTCGGCGACTACTACACGAACGACCTGTTGGGATCGCAGAACACGTCGATGCTCGGCAACCTCATCAACCTCGCGGTGTTCCAGCCGGGGCAGGGCCAGGAGGCCGGCTCACTCACGATCGTGCTGATGCTGATCGTGGTGATCCCGATGGGGTACTACCTGCGTGAGACCCGTCGAGCGGCGGAGCGGGCATGAGCGACGTCGCGCTCGACCCGGTCGTCGACAGCACACCCCGGCGCCCTCGATTGTTCCGCAATCCATGGAGGAAGCCATGGGGCCTGCTCCTGGTCACCCTGGGCTACCTCCTGTGGTCGCTGATCCCGGTCGTGATCGCGGTCGTCTTCTCGTTCAACGCGGGACGCTCGCGCAGCACGTGGCAAGGATTCTCGCTGCGCTGGTGGACCGGTGAGCCGTTCGACGCTCTGTTCACCGACCCCTCGTTGCGCGCGGCCATGTTCCAGACCTTCCGTCTGTCGATCATCACGGTGCTGATCGCGGTGCCACTGGGTACCGCGTTCGCGATCGGCATCGACAGGTGGCACGGCCGCCCCGCTCGCGGGGCCAACTTCATGATGCTCCTGTCGTTCGTCGTGCCCGAGATGATCCTCGGTGTTTCGCTGTTCCTGATGTTCACCCAGCTCATCGACAACCTGATACCGCTCGGCACCACGTCGCAGATCCTCGGGCTGGCGACGTTCCAGATGTCGTATTCGGTCGTGATCGTGCGCGCGCGGATGCTGTCGATCGGTCCCGAGTATGAGGAAGCTGCGCTGGACCTGGGGGCGAGGCCGGGACAATCGCTTCGACGCGTGCTCCTTCCCCTGCTGTCGCCGGCGATCCTCGCCAGCGTCGCCGTCGTGTTCGCCGACTCGGTCGACAACTTCGTGATCGTGCGCTACCTGTCGGGCACCGCCGACAGCGAGCCGCTCTCGGTGAAGATCTACTCGGCCGCTCGGTCCTCACCGACCCCGGCGGTCAACGCGGCAGCGACGGTGATGTTGGTCGCGACGATCACGGTCGTGCTCGTGGGCTACCTGCTCTACCGTCGCTTCTCGAAAGGACAGGAACCGGCCGACGTCGGTGGGTTCGCGCAGGTGTAGACCCTACAGCTCGCCGCTCTCGATGACCGCGGGGCCCGCGTCGGGAAGCACGCGCAGCGCCTCACGAGGGAAGTGCGCCGTGACCGGTGTGCCCGACGCGAACGGCAAGGTCTCGCCCTCGTTCTGCATCCAGGCCTGGATGCGTTGGCCGGGCGCGAGGTTCACCATCACCTGCAGCACCGACCCCACGTAGACCACACGCTCGATCATGCCCGGCACTCGGTTCTCGCCCGTCGCCCCCTGCGCCTCGAGCCCGACGCGCTCGGGACGGATGGTCACCTTCGCCTGTCCTCGCGTGTCTTCATCGCCCTGGCCCGCCACGAACGAGAACTCGCCGATCGACACCGCGCATCCGCCCTGGGACTGGCCGGCGGCCGTTGCGTCCATCAGGTTCGACACGCCGAGGAAGTCTGCCACGTACGCGGTTGCGGGCTCCTCGTAGATCTCCTTCGGCGGACCCACCTGTTCGACGCGACCCTGCGACATCACCGCGATGCGGTCGGACATCGTCAACGCTTCCTCTTGATCGTGCGTGACGTAGATGAACGTGATGCCGACCTCTTCCTGCAGCGCCTTCAGCTCGATCTGCAGGCGCTTGCGCAACTTGGCGTCGAGGGCCCCGAGCGGCTCATCGAGCAACAAGACGGCTGGGTTCAAGATCAAGGCGCGGGCGAGGGCAACGCGCTGCTGCTGGCCTCCCGAGAGCTGGGTGGGCCGGCGTTTCTCGAAGCCCGTCAGCGCGACGAGCTCCAGGGAGTTCCGCACTCGCTCGTGCGCCTCGTGCTTCGACACGCTCTTGTACTTCAAGCCGAACGCGACGTTCTCTTCGACCGTGAGGTGAGGGAACAACGCGTAGTTCTGGAAGACGGTGTTCACGTTGCGCTTGTGCGGGGGCGTCTGTGCCATGTCGACCCCATCGAGAAGGATCTGGCCCTCGCTCGGCCGCTCGAACCCCGCGATCATCCGCAGTGAGGTGGTCTTGCCGCAGCCCGACGGGCCGAGCAGCGAGAAGAACTCGCCCGAAGGCATGTCGAGGTTGATGCCGGCAACCGCGGTGAAGTCGCCGAACCGCTTCACCAGATCGACGAGCTGAACCTCTCCGCCTGCCATGGTCGCGGAGTCTAGTCCAGACGAACCATCATCGGTCAACTCCCGAACGGTCGTTCAATCCCCGTGGCATCATGCGCCGATGGACGAGCTCGGCAACCCCTTGACGGGAGCCGCCCCACGCGGCCCGGCCCCCCAGCTGGAAGCCGACGTCGCTCGGCGGGCCACGCTCCCGTTGCTCGCCGGATACCTGGCGTTCGGGCAGTACTGGGGTGTCTGGGTGATCCTGGTCTTCGATTTCCAGCGGTTCCACGAGCTCACCGACAGCCGGCTCGGCGGTCTCTACATGATGTTGTCGATCGCAGCCGTCGTCGTGATGCTGGTGCTCGCCCCCCGGCTCCAACGTCTACCCCTGTCGGTCACCGTGCCGCTCTCGATGACGGTGCTGGCCGCAGGATCGATCGTGATCGCATATCAACCCTCGACCTTCGTCGTGATCGGGTTCCTCCTCGTCGGTGCGGGCAACGGGCTGATCGACGTCTACCTGAACGTCGCCGCACAGCGCGTCGAGGTGGCAACCCGTCGGCCGGTACTGCAATGGCTCCACGCGTCGTACGCCCTGGGCGGAGTGACGGGCGCGGCCATCGCAGGTTCCGTGCTCGTGGCCGGCATGGACTTCCGCTGGGGACTAGTCGTCGCCGGCCTCAGCCTGGTGGTCACCGCCGCATGGACCTCACGAACGACCCCGGCCGAACGGAGCCCGGAGGGCGTGCAGACCGCCTTTTCGGTCTCGGCGTTGTTCCGGACGCCCGCGCTGTGGGTGCCCGCTCTCACGGTGTTGTTCGCCTTTCTCGTCGAAGGCTCCATGGATACCTGGTCGGGGCTGTACCTGCGTGAGCAGCTCGACGCTTCGGCCGGCGTCGCGGCGATGGCGTTCATCGCGTTCAGCGGCGCGATCTTCCTCGGCCGGATGTTCGCCGGAAGGGTCCTGTTCGGACTCGGCGCCCGCACGACGATCATCGTCGCCGGCCTCGGATCGCTCGCCGGTGGCCTGCTCGCGACGCTGACCGACAACCTCGCCGTCGTCGGCGTCGCATATCTGATCCTCGGTTTCATGATCAGCGCGGCCGCTCCTGCGGGCTTCAGCCTCACGGAGGACATCGACGAAGACCCCTCGAGCGCGATCGCCGCCGTGACGACGGTCGGCTACACCGGATTCATCTGGAGTCCGCCGCTGCTGGGGTACGTGGCCCAGACGATCGATCTGCGAGCGGCGATGACCGTGATCGTGATCGCGACCGTTGGCATCGTCGTGGCCGGCCTGACGGCACCCCGCTCCCGCATGGCGCCATCACCCTGAGTACCGCGGCGGCGCTCCTAGCCCTTGTGGATCTCCCCGTCGTGCCAGTCGGGATCCTCTTCGAGCAACGCTCGATACTCGACGTAGCGTTCATGCTGTGCGGGCTCATCGGCGTTGCGCTCGTATGACTCCCGGTCGGTGAAGACCGCGAAGATCCATGCCACGTCGCTGTCGTTCTCGAACAGCGTGTACGAGGCCACGAAGCCCGGGACCTCCTCGTATGCCTGTCGCTCGATGACCTGCTGCAGCTGTGCTCGGTTCTCCCCTTTGATACGCGTCCTCGCCACGGTGCCGTACATATGGCGTCCCTCCCCCTCGCGGTCTCGCTCGAACGCTACCGCTCGAGCGGGCCGGCGGGAACCCCTGCAGCTGCCTGTCGGCGAGTTCGGTGCCCGGGGTAGGCTCGGCGGGTGCGACGATCCGCCTATGCCGTGGCCCTGATACTGCTGGGCGTTTCGTGCTCGAGCGCCGGCGGAGCGCAGCCGTACGCGGCGTTGCACCAGTCGGTCCGCCAGGAGATCCCCGGGACGTTCGGCTACCAACTCGTACCTGTCGATGGCTTCGCGACCGACGTCGATCCCGTCACCGCCTGGCGCGACCTCCCGGGTGCCGAGGCTGGCACCGACGTATCGGTGACCTTGGCCGAGGTCGAGAATCCTGCGGAGGGCGTCGACTGGGGTCCCTCGTGGGTCTACTTCACGAACGATCTCTGCTACTTCACGGCGAAGGGCGACTTCGTCTCGCCGGCCCGCACGGGAGACGGCGACGGATGCACGCCGCAGAACGTGCTCGTGCAGGTCGTCGACGCAACAACAGGTGAGTTCCGGGCTGTCTTCGAAGCCTACGATGCCGACCTCACGTGGCTGCCGGAGCGGGCGGGATCGCCCGATCAGGTGGCTGGGGTGACGCGCTTCCAGTAGTCGAGCCAGCGGGCCCGCTCGCTCGGACCGAAGCCGACCAGCATCTGCGCATCGGCGAAGGCCTCGTTGTCGAGGAGCGTGTTGAGCAGGTTCGGCGGCACCTCCATGTGCCACGGCGAGTCGGGCGAGGCGAACGACTCGCGCGTCACCCCTTCGAGCGGCGGCTGGTAGCCGTTCCAGCAGAAGTTCTCGCGTCCGACATCGGTGTCGAGCAGGTGATTCAGGAACGCATGCGCGAGGTCTGGATGCCGACCTCGTTCGCAGACGGCCATCAGGTCGCAGCCCACGATCTTCTCCGAGCCTGGCGGCGACCAGAACCGCAACCGCCGCTCGAGGTCGGCGTCGCCTTCCGACGCGGCATAGCGAGGAGCGGCGAGTACGTCGCCCGACCAGGCCTGGTGAGCGGCGAAGACACCTTCTGGCAACCCTTCCTCCACACCGTCGTTGGTGAAGCGGACATCGGTGATCGCGACGGCATCGGTGAGCGCTCGGGCTGCCGCGTCGAGCTGCCCGTCGCTCGCGGCGCGCACGTCGAGCACTCCGTCGCGCAGCAGCGCCAACGACATCGCCTCCAGATAGCCGTCGTACATCCCCACGCGGCCCCGATAGTCGGGGTTCCAGAACACGGCGTACGGGTCGCCGGTCGCGTCGGGCGCATCGGCCGGCGCGACGAGGTCGTCGCGCCAGGCGACGCCGCTCACGTACACCGTGTACGGCAGCGAGTAGCGCTGTCCGGGATCGTAGAAGGGACCGTCACCACCTCGGAACCATCCCCAGAGGTTGCCGACGTTCGGCACTTGGTCGTGATCGAGCGGACGCACCAAGCCCATCTCGATGAGCCCCGGCAGGGCGTCGATCGTCGGGAAGAAGACGTCGAACTGGGAGGCAGGATCCTGAAGCCGAGCTATCGCTTCGTCCATGTGCGTGAAACTCTCGACCTCGACCTTGACGTCCGCATCAGGGAACGAGCGCTCGAACGAGGAGAGCGTTCCCTTCGACAGGTACTCACGCCATTCGTAGACCTTGAGCACGGCGGTCTTCTCCACCGGCTTGCCGCTCTCGAACGTCGGTCCCTGGGGGCTGGACAGGATCGGGCGCTGCGCCGCCTCGGGGGCCGACTTTCGCTCACACGCAGCCACGAGGGCGGCGGCGGACGGGAGCGCGACGCCCGCGGCGGCCAGCCGCCGCAGGAACGCCCGTCGATCGAGCTCGGAGTTCGGGCGCCTGGCATCCATCACACCCATCTTGCGCGAACCGTCGCTCGGGTCGCAAGGAGGCACTCAGGCTCGCGGCGGTTCGAGCTCGGGAGGCGCCGTGCCCTGTCCCCAGGCATCGGACCCGCCGTCGACGAGCACGGTCGAACCCGTGATGTAGGCACCACCCGCCGAAGCGAGGAAGGCGATCGTTGCACCCACTTCCTCGGGGAGCCCCGCCCGGCGCATGGGAACCATGGCCGCGTGCTCGGCCAGCACCTGCTGACCCCCGTACGGCTCCAGCCCTTCGGTCTCGATCAAGCCGGCGGCGATGCAGATCGCTCGGACGCCGTAGCGCGACCACTCGTTGGACAGCGACGCCGCCATCGTCTCGAGGGCCGATCGCGCCATCGATGAATGCGCCATCATCGGGATGCCCCGGCGAGGGCTGAACCCGAGGAAGAAGATCGACCCGGACCGCCGCGGGATCATCCACCGTGTCGCGACCTCGTGGGTGACCTGCCACACCGCATCGATGTTCAGCCGGTGAACCGCACGCAACCCCTTGAGCGAGATGTCCTCGGCCGCGGCAGCGAACTGGCCACCGGCGTTGTTGACGAGCACGTCGATGTGGCCGAAGCGCTCCGCAACCCCGTCGAGGAACCCGGCGACTTGCTCGGGCTCGCGGACATCGCAGGTCGCGCCGAACACCTCGGCGCCGCTCGTTTCCAGCTGGGCGGTGGCGGCTTCGATCGGTTCGCGACGCCGGCCGCAGATGGCGATCGCAGCCCCGGTGCGCGCGAACTCCAGCGCCGTCGCGCGGCCGATCCCGGTTCCCCCGCCGGTCACGAGCGCGACCTTTCCTGCGTTCGCCTGAGGCGCGAGCGGGGAGTGGAAGCCGTCTGTCATGCTGCGCAGTATGCCCGAGGAGGACCGCTGGGTGGTCGTCGATGCAGGCGTGCAGCTCGCCGTCCGGGTCTTCGAGCGTCCATCGGCCGGCGCGCCCGACCTGCTCCTCCATCATGGACTGGCATCGTCCCAACGTGTCTGGGATCAGATGCTCCCGCGACTGCGTCGACGAGCTCGAGTCGTCACGTATGACGCGCGCGGCCACGGCCTGAGCCGCAAGCCCGACCGCGGATACGGCTTCGATCACATCGTCGCCGACGCACTGGCGGTCGTCCGCGCCACCCGTTCGCGCCGACCGATCATCGTGGGTCACTCGTGGGGAGCGATGGTCGCGCTCGAGCTGGCCGCTCGGCACCCGGGGGCGATCGGGGGCGCCGTGCTCGTCGACGGCGGGCTCCACCGCATGCGCGACGAGATGACGTGGCTCGAGGCCAAGAGGTCGCTGGCTCCTCCGCATCTCGACGGCATGCCGCTCGAGGAGTTCCGAGGGTTGATGCGCACGTTCACCGCCGATTCGGTCGACCTGACCCCCGAGCTCGAGGCACAGATGCTGGCGGTGATGCGGGTGCGACCCGACGGAACGATCGCGCCGCGCCTCGCCCGGTCGAACCACTTCCGCATCTTGCGCGCGATCTGGGAACAGGAGCCCGACGAGCTGTGGGCCCGCGTACAGGGACCAGTGCTCGCGATCGTCGCCCACGGTGTCGATGCCGAGCGCGACGAGCACTCGCGCCGCGCGGTCCGCCGGGTCCGGGACCTGACCCGTGGGCGAGCCGTGAGGATCGCGTGGATGCGCGGCATCCACGACCTCCCGCTGCAACACCCGGACGCTCTCGCCGAGCGCATCGAACGCTTCGCCAGATCAGCCGTAGGCTAGGGGAGCGATGTTCATACTCGTGCTGATCCTGCTGCTGCTCGCCGCGATCTTCGGCGTGCTCGGGGCCGTGCTCAAGGCGGTCGTGTTCCTCGTGATCACGGCCCTTCTCACGGTGACGGTGCTCGCGGCGCTTGCGTGGTGGGGCATCAAGCGGAGGACACGTGCGTTCCGCGCGGAGTACGACAGGCAGCTCTCCGAGCAGCGCGTCACCCGGTATCGAGAGAACGAGGCGAACCGCGATCCGGAGCACCTGCCTCCGATCCGCGACGACCGCTACTGACCGCCCGCCGCACCGCCACGCCGAGGAGTCCTCGGCCGATCAGCAGGAACAGGGCGGTGAACGCGAGGCCCACGGCCACGAAGACCACGATGCGGTCGCCGCTCGGCGAACCCACCAACCATGTGCGAGCGAGGAGCGCTACCGGCACGGCGACGACCCAGGTGACGGCGAGGGACGCGAGATCGCGTCGCCGGTACGTTCCGACGACCATGCTCGTCACCGTCCACATCACCGCAAGCGGGATCGCGTTGCGAGCCGCCACCTCGGCGACGGCGCCGATGCGATGCGACCGCAACCCAACAGCGACGAACGTCAGCAGCGCCGCAGCGTCGACGAGGACGAACGTCATCGAGCCGGGCTTGCGCTCGGCGCCGGTCGGCGGGGCATCGATTCCATCGTCGGTCGCGGGCGTTCCGTGAGGCACGGCATCATCCTCCCATCGCGGCCGTGTCATGATGCAGCAACCAGATGTCGAGTGGAGCTGCCTTCCCCCGGTCGATCGTCGCGGCCTTGCTCGTTGCGACCCTGCCCCTCGCGGCTCCGGGATGCACGACCACCGTCGGCGCAACTCCCACTCCTCCGCCCGACGTTCGAGTGCGCGTGAACCACGAGCCCGCCCTCGTTCCGCAGGGCACCACGTTCGAGGTCTATGCCGCTCGACAGGGACTGCGCGCCCGCGACGGGCGACTGCTCTCGGTCACCGGCTCGGTCCTCGAACGCCACATCTCGCGAGGACACATCGAACTCAACGGCCAGCCGCCGAACCCCACGCACCTGCTGGCGCGCGGCGATCGCATCGCCCTCGTTCCCGGCGAAGATCGCGCGGAGGGCACGGCACGGGTGTCGACGGTGATCCGCGGCCGCACCAACGCCTTCGTCCAACGCACCCTTGCGACCTTCCGGGTCCGTGAGATCACGACCGTCGGTCGCATCTCTGGCGATGTCGCCGACGTGCGCGTCGAAACGACCGGCCGTCGCCGCGTGCCCGACGCCGTCGCGCTCACGTTCGATGATGGCCCGTGGCCGGGTGACACCGAGGCCATCGTGCGCGTGTTGCGCCGCGAGCGGGTGACGGCCACGTTCTTCATGGTCGGCTCGCTCGCCGCCCAGCATCCCGATCTCGTGCATGCCGTGATCGACGCCGGACACGTGGTCGCCAACCACTCCTTCACCCACCCGATCGATCCTTCGTTCTCCGCCCTCGCCGATCATCGGATCGAGGGCGAGATCGCACAAACGGCCACGACGCTGCGCGAAGAGGGTGCGACTCCGACCCTGTTCCGGCCGCCCGGCGGCAGCTACGACGACAGCGTGGTGCTCCAGGCGTGGCGGCAGGAGGAACGGGTCGTGCTCTGGAGCGTCGACCCGCGAGACTGGGACGCGTCCCGCACCTCGAAGCAGATCGTGAAGGCCGTCCTGGCGCGCGTGCGGCCTGGCTCCATCGTGCTGCTGCACGACGGCGGGGGCGACGCTCCACATACGATCGCGGCGTTGCCCGAGATCATCCGCGGCATCCGGAAGATGGGCCTCGATCTCGTGCCGCTCGCGCCCTACCGTCGACGGTAGCCTGTCTGCATGGCGCGCAGAGCCACGGACGCGTCCGCCCGTTCCGTGGTCGCCGAGATGCGATCGGTGGCCGACCCTTCGAGGAAGCCGGGCATGGCCCGGGTCGGCATCGTCGTCGACCGGGCGCTCGGCGTATCGATCCCCCACCTGCGACGCATCGCCCGAGCCCATCGCGGCGATCACGCGCTCGCGCTCGATCTGTGGGAGACCGAGATCCACGAGGCCCGCATCCTGGCGTCGATGGTCGACGACGCGCGTCGGGTCACCAGAGCCCAGATGGAAACCTGGGTGGCCGACGTCGATTCGTGGGATCTGTGCGACCAGCTCTGCACCAACCTCTTCCGCTCTGCGAGGTCGGCCGACGCGGCCGCTCGGGCGTGGGCACGCCGCGACGAGGAATTCGTGAAGCGCGCTGCGTTCAGCATCGTGGCGACGCAGGCCGTGCACGACCGCGATCGCGGCGACGAGTACTTCGAGGACTGGCTCCCGAGGATCCGCCGGGCCGCGACCGACGAGCGCGCCCCGGTCAAGAAGGCGGTCAACTGGGCGCTTCGCCAGATCGGCAAACGCAACCTCGCCCTCCGCGATGCAGCGATCGCAGAGGCCCACGGCCTGCTCGAGCTCGACGATCGAAGCGCAAGGTGGATCGCCCGAGACGCCCTGCGGGAACTACGGAGCCCGGCGGTCGCCGAGCGACTCGGCGCTCGAGCCAGAACCCGCCGCGGGAACGGGTCGCGTCACGCGTCGAGCACCAGGGGTGCGAGCGACTGATACGCCGGCAGACAGACATCAGCGTCGTCGCCGTTCACGAACTGCACGCACACGTGGTCGGCGCCGGCGGCGAGGTGCTCCAGCACGCGGGCGGCGATCGCTCCCTCGTCCCCCCATGCGACCGTGGCATCGACGAGGCGATCGCTCCCGCCGTCGACTCGCTCCGCCGCCCCGAACCCCATGCGGTCCAGGTTCTTCGCGTAGTTCGGGAGTTCGAGGTAGCCGGCCGTCCACCCTCGGGCCACCGACCGAGCACGCACGGCATCGGTCTCGAGCACGGCCGTGAGTTCCACGGCGAGCACGGGATCCGGGCCCAGCACCTCGCGCGCGTGTCGGGTGTGCTCCACCGGCACGAAGTAGGTATGGGCCCCGAGTGCGCGATCGGCCGAGAGGCGCAGCATGCCGTCACCGAGAGCCGCGAGCAGGCGATGCACCCCGGCCGCGGGTTCGGGCGCGGTCCACGGCGCCTCGTCCATGCGGTCGAGATAGGCGCGCATGCGGGCCAGCGGCCGATCCCAAACGATGCCCCGGGCCTCGGTCGAATACTCGTGCCCGATCCCGATGCCGAGCACGATCCGATCGCCCCACGCATCGGCGAGCGTGCGGGCGCCGCCGGCCATGACCTCAGGCGCGCGCGCAGTGATGTTGGCGATGCCCGAGCAGACCGTCACGCGCGATGTGGCCGCGGCGAGCACGGACAGGTGGGCGAACACGTCTCGGGAGCTCGATCCCTCCGGCACCCACAGGGCTCCGTAGCCTGACGACTCGAGCGCTCGCGCATCGTCGCCGATCTGGCCGACCGAACGGGAATCGAACGCGAACGTCCACGCGCCGATCGAGCCGATCGCGGTACGCACGGCCTCCTGGTCTCGACCCATCACGCAAGCCTATCGCCGAGCCTGAACGGCCCCCGCAGCCCGTCTGCACGCAGAGGAGGGGGCCTTCGCCCCCTCCTCGATATGACCCAGAGACGGCTAGTCCTTCGCCTCTGCCTCCACGAGCTCGCCCGCCGAGTCGGGGATCACGACGGCCGCCTCGCTCGTCTCGTGCCCTTCCACATCGATCTTCGGCAGCCACTGCAGCCATCCCGGCAGATACCAGTTGCGATCGCCGAGCAGGCGCATCGTGGACGGCACAAGGATCGACCGCACGATCGTCGCGTCTAGGAAGACGGCGACGGCGAGCCCGAACCCCATCTGCTCCAGCGACGTCAGCCGGCCGGCGGCGAACCCGGCGAACACGGCGACCATGATGATCGCGGCGCCCGTGATGATGCCGCCGGTGGTGCGCAGTCCGTACGCCACTGCCTCTGCGTTGTCGTGCGTCTTGTCGTATTCCTCTCGGATGCGGGTCAGCAGGAAGACGTGATAGTCCATCGACAGCCCGAACAGGATCGAGAAGAGGAACAGCGGCAGCCAGGATTCGATGGCATCCACCTGCTGAAATCCGAGCAGGTTCGCGATCGACTCTCCGAACGCAGGCCCACCCTTCTGGAACACCAACACGATCAGCCCGTAGGCGGCGCCCACCGACAACAGGTTCATGATGATCGCCTTCACGGGCAC
>JAOUEA010000187.1 GCA_029858935.1 Actinomycetota bacterium | reverse complement strand
GGGGAGCTTCGACAACCTGGCCGACATCGGCGAGTGCGATCCCGCGACGGCTGAGTTCACGCTCGACATCGACAACCCCTTCTTCCCGTTGCCGGTCGGGCGTGTGCTCGTGCTCGAGAGTCCGCCCGGATCCACCGACGAGCTCGTACGCATCACCGTGCTCGATGAAACCGAGACGGTCGCGGGCGTGGAGACACGGGTCGTCGAGGAACACGAGGAGATCGGTGGCAGCGTGGTCGAGGTGTCTCGCAACTACTTCGCCCAGACCGCCGGAGGCACCGTGTGCTACTTCGGGGAGCAAGTGGACATCTACGACTCGCACGGCGCCGTTTCGTCGCACGGCGGCGCTTGGAAAGCCGACGGAGCGACCAACGTGCCGGGGATCATCATGCCTGCGGACCCACAGGTCGACCAGGCCTTCCAGCAGGAGATCGCTCCCGGCATCGCCGAGGACCAAGCGAAGGTGATCGCCCTGGATGAGCCGACCGAGGTGCCTGCGGGGACCTACGAAGAGACGGTGACGACCCTCGATCGCAATCCGCTCGACGGGAGTCAGGACGAGAAGGTCTACGCCAGGGGCATCGGCTTGATCGTCGACGGACCGACACGCCTGACGGGGTTCACGCCGGGCGAAGGATAGGACCTGCGGTCCCCGCGGGGGAACGGGTGACTGGGATAATCCCGGCGTGGCCCGCTACGACGACATCCTGCAGGCGATCGGGAACACCCCACTCGTCGGCATGCCTCGCATGTCCCCCAAGCCCGACGTCCGCCTGTGGGCCAAGCTCGAAGGCACGAACCCGACCGGGTCCACGAAGGACCGCATCGCGCTGAAGATGGTCGAGACCGCGGAGGCTTCGGGCGAACTCACGCCCGACAAGACCATCCTCGAGCCGACCTCGGGCAACACCGGCATCGCCCTCGCGATGGTGGCTGCCCGCAAAGGCTATGGACTCACGGTCGTCATCCCCGACAACGCGAGCGAGGAACGCATCGGCCTGCTGCGACTGTTCGGTGCCGAGGTCGTGTTCAGCGACGGCGAGAAAGGAACCAACGGCTCGATCGAGGTGGCCCGTGCGCTCGCGCAGGACGAGCGCTACTACATGCCGTTCCAATACGGGAACCCGGCGAACCCGCTCGCGCACCAGGAGGGGACGGCCCAGGAGATCATCCGCGATCTCCCCGAGGTGACGCACTTCGTTGGGGGCATGGGCACGGGCGGCACGCTCACCGGCGCCGGGCGAGGGCTGCACGCCCACAACCCCGACGTGAAGGTGGTGGCGGCCGAGCCCGAACTCGGCGATCTCGTCTACGGCCTGCGATCGCTCGATGCCGGCTTCATCCCGCCGATCTTCGACCCGGCTCAGATCGACCGGAAGTTTCTGGTCGACTCGTCGGCCTCGCTGCGCACGAACCGTGACCTCACGGCGAAGGAAGGCATCTTCGCCGGCATCTCGAGCGGCGCCGTGGTCTACGTCGCCCAGCGCATCGCGAGCGAGATCGACGAGGGCGACATCGTGTGCCTGCTTCCCGATGGCGGGTGGAAGTACCTGTCCACCGAAGCCTGGGCCGACGATCTCGCGACGGCCGAGAAGGGCGTCTCGGAGTCACTGTGGTGGTGAGTGCGTGAGTGACCCCCGGCCCATCGGCGTGTTCGATTCCGGCGTCGGTGGCCTCACCGTCGTCAGGGCAATCATGGATCAACTGCCGCACGAACCCATCCTGTACGTCGGCGACACCGCGCGATTCCCCTACGGACCCAAGCCGGTCGATGAGATCCGTCGATATGCCCTGGAGATCGCCGACTTCCTCGTACACCGCGACGTGAAATGCCTCGTGGTCGCCTGCAACTCGATCGAGGTGAGCGCGATCGATCACATCACCGGGCGAGCGGGCATCCCGGTCGTGGGCGTGATCGACCCGGGTGTGCGCGCGGCCGTACACGTGACACGGAACGGTCGCATCGGCCTGATCGGCACGGAGGCGACCGTTTCGAGCGGCGCGTACGACCGTGCGGTGGCCGCGACGGGGGCGCCGGTGATGATCAGATCCCAAGCCTGCCCTGTCTTCGTGGAGCACGTCGAACGAGGCGATACGACCAGCGACGAGTTGCGGGGGGCCGCGCGCAGGTATCTTTCACCGCTGATGGCAGAAGGCATCGACACGCTCATCATGGGATGCACCCACTACCCATTGCTCTCGGGACTGCTGCAGCTCGAGCTCGGTCCCGACGTGGGACTGGTGTCTTCGGCGGACGAGACGGCGAAAGACGTGTACGCCACGCTGGTGGCGGGGGGCTTGTTGCGAGCCGGCGACGAGCGCGCCGAACACGAGTTCCTTTCGACCGGAGACCCCGCCACGTTCGAGCGGGTGGCGGGGGTCTTCCTCGGTCCCGAGCTCACCGAGGTCGGTGCGGCGCGAGCCGAGCCGGTGGGAGGTGGCGCGTGGAGCTGACGGTGCTCGGCTCCGCCGGTACGTGGCCCGGGCCCGGCGGGGCGACGTGTGGCCACTTGCTGAGCCACGAGGGCACGCACATCTGGCTCGACGCGGGCACCGGCACGTTCGCCCGGCTGCAGCAACACATCGACATCGACCAGATCGCGGCGATCGTGATCACACACGGGCACACCGACCACTTCATCGACGTGGTGCCTGCCTTCTACGCTCGCCACTACGGCGGCATGGGGGCGCCGAACCTTCCCTTCTATTCACCCGACGGGTTCGTCGAGGGCATGAGCATGTTGACGAGCGAGAACGGGCGCAACGTGATGGCCGAGGCGTACGACTTCCGCACCGTGGGAGGCGGCGACGTGTTCGACGTCGGGCCGCTCCACGTCACGGCTTACACGATGACCCATATCGGCGTGAACGCGGTCGGCTATCGCATCGAGGCCGGCGGTGCGGTGCTCGCTTATACGGGCGACTCGGGGCCATGCGAGGAAGTGGTCGAGATGTCGCGCGACGCCGATCTGATGGTCGCCGAGGCCACCTATCAGGACGCCTCGAACCAGGCCTTCTTCCACATGAGCGCGACGCAGGCCGCCCAGCACGCCGCAGCGGCCGGAGCCAAGCGGTTGCTGCTCACCCATATCCTGCCGACGCTCGACCGAGAGATCTCGCGCGATGAGGCGGCGGTTGCCTTCGACGGCGTCATCGACCTCGCCGAAGACGACATGACCATCGAGGTCGTGCCGATGACGGCGACCGAGATCGCGCCGTGAGCCGGCCCGACGATCGGGCCGACGACGAGCTTCGGCCGGTGACGTGGGAGCTCGGGTACCAGGAGTGGGCCGCAGGGTCCGTGTTGTTCTCGATGGGCAAGACCCGCGTGCTCGTGGCTGCGAGCGTGTCCGACGACGCACCGCGGTGGCTGAAGGGCACAGGTGGCGGATGGGTGACGGGGGAGTACTCGATGCTTCCCGCCTCGACGTCGGAACGGTCCAGCCGGGAAGTGAACCGGGGCAGGCCGGGTGGACGCACCCAAGAGATCCAGCGCCTGATCGGGCGGTCGCTGCGCAGCGTTACCGACCTCTCCCGCCTGGGAGAGCGCACGATCACGATCGACTGCGACGTGCTGCAGGCCGACGCCGGCACCCGCACCGCCTCGATCACCGGCGGCTACATCGCCCTGGCGATGGCTTTGCGGAGGCTCGAGTCGCAGGGAAAGGTTCCCGGCGACCTGCTCGCTGACAGCGTCGCGGCCGTGAGCGTCGGCATCGTCGACGGGGCACCCCGGCTCGATCTCTGTTACGACGAGGACGCGGGCGCCGACGTGGACTTCAACGTCGTGATGACCGGAGGGGGCGACTTCGTCGAGGTGCAGGGCACGGCCGAGGGCACGCCGTTCTCACGCGAGGACCTCGGGTCGATGCTCGACCTGGCAGCGGCCGGCGTCGCACGCCTCAGCGAGCTGCAACGCGAGGCGCTCGCCGAGGCGGACTGAACCGGTGGCGTTCCCCGAGCGGCTCGCGATCGCCTCGCACAACGCCCACAAGCTGCGGGAGCTCGGCCGCATCTGTTCAGACTGGCCCGTGGAATGGGTCACCGTCGAGAACCACGATCCGGCGGCCTTCCCCGATGTCGAGGAGACCGGCGACACGTACCTCGACAACGCACTGCTCAAGGCGACGCAGGTGGCGGCCGCGCTTGGTCTTCCGGCGATCGCCGACGACTCCGGCATCGAGGTCGACGCCCTCGGGGGCGCGCCGGGCCCGCGATCGGCACGATATGCGGGAGAACAGGCCAGCGATGCGCAGAACCTCGACGCCCTCCTGCGCGCGGTGCGCGGCGTTCCGTCGGGAGGGCGGACGGCTCGGTACCGATGCGTGGCCGCGATCGCGTGGCCCGACGGTCGCACCGAGCACGCCGACGCTACGTGTGAGGGAGCGCTCGTCTCCAAGCGGCGAGGCGCGCGAGGTTTCGGCTACGACCCGGTCTTCGTTCCGGCGGGCTGGGACGAGACGATGGCTGAACTCTCCGACGACCAGAAGGATCGGATCAGCCACCGCGGGCGGGCGTTCCGGGCCCTCGCGGAGGCGCTCGCCATGGATCGGGGGCGTCGGTGACCGGGCGCCGGTTACCCGACTCAA
>JAOUEA010000026.1 GCA_029858935.1 Actinomycetota bacterium | reverse complement strand
GTCGTACACGGTGATGGGCTGACCGAAGCCCGGAGCCTCCGAGAGCCGCACCGTTCTGGGGATGATGACGTCGTAGACCAGCTCGCCGAAGTACCGCCTCACTTCGTCCACGACCTGCTCGGACAGCTTCGTCCGTGGATCGAACATGGTCATCACGATGCCGGAGAGCCGAAGGCCGGGGTTGATGTTCTGCTGCACCAGCGAGACGTTGCGCAGCAGTTGCCCGAGGCCTTCGAGTGCGTAGTACTCGCACTGGATCGGCACGATCAGCTCCTCGGCCGCCGTCAAGGCGTTGATCGTGAGGAGGCCGAGCGACGGCGGGCAGTCGAGCAGGATGAAGTCATACACACCCTCGCGCACAGCGACCAGCGCCTTCTTCAGCCTCGTTTCACGCGAGAACTGGCTGACGAGCTCGATCTCGGCGCCGGCCAGGTCGATCGTCGAAGGGATCGCCGACAGCCGTGCCACGGGCGTCTCGACGATCGCGTCATCGACGGAGGCCTCCGACACGATGACGTCGTACACCGTAATCTCGCGGGCCTCGTGGCGGATGCCCATGCCGGTAGAGGCGTTCCCCTGCGGGTCGAGGTCGACCACGAGGACTCGATAGCCCAGATCGGCGAGCGCAGCGGCGAGGCTGACCGCGGTCGTGCTCTTGCCGACCCCCCCCTTCTGGTTCGCGATCGCGATGACGCGGGCGATGCCAGGGGTGTCGGGAGGCACCGGGACAGGCTTCTTCCGCGCTCGTGGCCCGCGCGTGGAGGAGGATGCACTCGTTGAGCCGCCCCTGGAAGTCGAGCGAGTGGACGTGCCTGGGGCGGCGCCGGCGCCGGCGGAAGCCTTGATCACTGCTGAGCCATGATAACCAGCGGACCCGACCGTGCAAGCGCAGGGGTGAGGAAAAGCTCCCCGGAGACGCCCGGCGGCACATCGACGGCGCCATCGAAGGTGGTCCCACCCCAGTAGACCAGCGAGCCACCGACGCGCAGGATCGCCGTAGCCGCACCCCAGGACTTCGACGCCGAGGCGAAGGCCCTAGCGGTACACATGTCGACTCGATCACGAAACGTCTCGAGGCGGCGACCATGGATGTGAACGTTGTCCAGGTCGGCGCTGGCCTGCTCGAGGAACCGGGCGCGGTTCCGCCTGACCTCCACGAGCACGAACCGCAGATCGGGCCTCGCGATGGCGAGCACGAGACCGGGGAATCCAGCACCCGACCCGAGGTCGCAGACGGTTCCTCGCTCAGGAAGGTGCGGCGCAGCGCGCAGGCTGTCCATGAGATGGCGTTCCCGCAGCCGTCCGGCATCGGACGGGCCCACCATGCCCATGGGCAAGGCGCGCTCGCGCACGAGCCCCTCGAACCGCTCCAGGCGCACGATGGCCGTGTCGTCGAGTTCGACACCGAGGCTGCGGGCCAGTTCCCAACCCTCATGTTTCACGTGAAACATCGCCTTTCGGTCTTCGACCTTCGGGAACAGGCTCGCGGCGAGCCCAGCGACGCCTCAGGCGGGGAGGATCACGACGTAGCGGCTCGGGTCGACGCCGCGAGACTCGGTCTGGATGCCGTCGATCTCGGCGACGGCATCATGCACGAGCTTGCGTTCGTAGGAGTTCATCGGCTCGAGTTCTTCCTCGCGACCGCTCTCGCGGACGCGCTCAGCGAGCTCACGAGCATGCTCCCCGAGGCGAGCCTCCCGCCGTTTCCGGTAGTCCTCGACGTCCACGATCACGCGGACTCGCTGATCGAGCCGCCTGCCCACGGCCATGCGGGTGAGCTCCTGGATCGCTTCGAGCGTCTGTCCGTGGCGCCCGATCAGCAGAGACATGTCGTCTTCGGGGCCGTCGACGATGTCGACGTACATGTGACCCCCGTGAGGATTGGGCTCGGCGATGGCATCGATATCCATGCGTGCGAGCAGCTCTTCGAGGAAGTCGGCCGCCGCATCCGCCTGCTCCTCGAGCTCTGGTTGCGTCGGTGCATCGTCGCGGTCACGTGCCACGCTTTCCCCCCGACCCGGGCTTCTTCTTCCGCCGCTGCGTGGACGACCCACGGCTCCCCGGCGCGGGCTTCTTCTTCGCTTCTGCTTCGCGTCGCTTCTGCTCCTCCTCGGCCCGCTCCATCATGCCGGCGATGAGGCCCTTCTTCTTGGGCTTGTCGGCTTCGGCGGCCATCTTCGCCTTCTGCTCGGCCATACGCCGGTCCAGGGCATCCGGACCGATGTGGCCCGCCCTGAGCAGCAACGTCTGCTGGCCGATCATGAACAGGTTGGAGACGGTCCAGTACAGCACCAGGCCGGCGGGGAAACTGAACCCGATGAATCCGAAGAACAGCGGCATGACCCGCAGGATCATCTGTTGCTGGGACGAGGCTGCCCCCTGGGGGCTCGCCCGCTGGGTCTGAAGGGTCTGGTAGAAGGACGTTCCGATCATCAACCCCAACAGGAGCACGTAGCCGATCTTCGACGTCAGCCCGTCGGTACCACAGGGGATCACAGGCTTCGACTCGAAGGAGTCGAGGGCTTGCCGATTGCTGCCGACCAGCTGCACGCCGGGCTTGACAGCCTCCCCCTCGGAGTCCTTGATCGTGCTGTTCTGCACGCTGCCCGCCTGAGAGGCCGAGCACTGCAGGTTGAGACCAACGAATCCGGTGCCCTGATGCGTCACCACGCTGGCGAACAGCGCGCTGTCGGTCGGAAGATGGTTGTTGGTGATCATGTAGGCGGGCTGGTTGTCGATCGTGACCGGCTCGTACCCGGGTGCGCGGATCACGGCGTACATCGCGATCAGCAGGGGGAACTGCGCGAGCACCGGCAGACAGCCGCCGAGGGGATTGACCCCGGCCTCCTTGTAGAGGCGCATCGTCTCTTCCTGCGCCTTCGCCTTGTTGCCCTTGTACTTCTTCTGGATCTCCTTGATTTTGGGCTGGAGCGCCTGCATCGCCTGCATCGACTTGATCTGTTTCATGCCAAGGGGAAACAACAGGAACCGAAGCAGCAAGGTCAGGACGATGATGGCGACGCCGTAGTTGGGGATGACGTCATACAGCCAAGCCAGGATCCATCCGATCGAGTCGAGGAGGACCTGGAAGATCGGGGAGATGACGGGGATCTCGGCCAGCATCTAGGAGCGGGCCTCCTGGTCATGTACGACAACATCATACATCTCCCCGGGCCGCGGGATCATTGGAGGAGCATGGTGGCGGCCCGCAGGCACGGGGTCGATGCCGCCCTTGCCGTATGGATTGCAGCGGCCGATCCGCCACATGGCCATCGCCGAGCCCTTGAGGGCCCCGTGCTCACGGATCGAGGCGACGGCGTACTCCGAGCACGTCGGCGCGAACCGACACTGGCCGCCGAGCCAGCCCGACAGCGTCGCCTGGTAGACGTGGACCATGCCCACCAACACCGCCCGCGCGGGCGCGCCCGCGCGCCAGGCGAGGTGGCGCGCGTTCATCGCACGCTCTCCCGAGGAAGCAGCTCGATCATCTCGCTCACCAGATCCTGCGTCGTGGCGCCCCGGATCGCCTCGCGGGCCACCAGGACTGCGTCGAAACCTTCGGTGACCTGCGGCGATACCTGTCTCCAAGCCTCCCGCAGGATCCGTTTGGCCCGGTTCCGTTCGACGGCCCCGCCCACACGGCGCGTGGCCACGACCGCCCAGCTGCCCGGGCCGGGCGTGAGGAACAGTACCACCCGTTTTCCGTATCGGGGGCGTGCCCGATCGAGCACCGAGCGCACCTCGCGGGAGCGCATCCTCGGGTGCCCTCAGGCGGAGAGTCGGACGCGGCCCTTGCGGCGTCTCGATGCGATGATCGCGCGGCCGGCGCGGGTGCGCATGCGCAGACGGAAGCCGTGGCGACGCGCGCGTCGGCGGTTGTTCGGCTGGTACGTACGCTTGCCCTTGGCCATGGAAGTCTGATCCTCGTGTTCGGCTCGGAGTGACGGATCGTGCGGAGGCCGATGACGGTCGGCCGCCGGGCAGTATACGGCGCGCCATCGTCGCTGGACAAAGGGCTTGACACGAGAAAGAGTGCCAAGACCCCCCGGGCGGACCGTGGTGGCTGAGACCAGTGTGCTAACGTGCGCCCCGCCTTCCCCCCGGCGATCCGCGCCTTCGAACGGCTCGGCGTCACGACGAACCTTCCCGGGTTTTCCACCGGTGTGGAAAGGTGTTGTGGAATCCGACATGGCGCTCGCGACCCCTGAACACGAAGCCCGAGAGGCGTGGGCTCACGTGCTGGAGCGCGCGAGAGAGGAACTCCCCGAAACGACGGTCGTGATGTGGTTCGCCGACGTGCGGCCACTCGACCTGTCGGGGGACTCGATCTCCCTCGCCGTGCCGAGCCCGCTCGTCCGTGAGCGGTTGCAGCACAACCATCTTGCGCTCATCGAGCGGGCCTCTCAGGAAGCCGCCGGTCGCCCGTTGAAGGTCGAGTTCTCGATCGATGGAGCCTTGCGTGGGTCCTCCGCGACAGACGACGCCTTCGATCCCCGCGCGTCCGAGTCCGAGGCCCAACCGCCCCCGGCCTCGTACGCGTCGATCGGTGCCCCTTCGTCGCCGTCCCCATCGGCTGCGCCGGCCTCGCTCGGAGCGCCGGGGCTCCCGTTTCCCGGATACACGTTCGACGCCTTCGTTCCGGGCCCGAGTAACCGGTTCGCCCACGCGGCGGCGATGGCCGTCGCTGAGGCCCCTCCCTCGACCGCGTACAACCCGCTGTTCATCTACGGGGGAGTCGGCCTCGGCAAGACCCACCTGTTGATCGCCGTGGGTCACCACATGTATCGCCTCGCTCCGGTTCTGCGTGTGAAGTACGTCACGTCCGAGCAGTTCGTGACGGAGTTCATCAAGGCGGTGCGCGAGCGCCAGGGTGGCGACGCGTTCCGTCAACGCTATCGGGAGGTCGACGTGCTCTTGGTCGACGACATCCAGTTCCTCGCCAAGCGTGAGGAAACGCAGACGGAGTTCTTCCACACCTTCAACCACTTGCACGGTGCCGGAAAACAGATCGTGATCGCGTCGGATCGCCCTCCACACGAACTGTCCGGGCTCGAGGAACGACTGGTGAACCGCTTCAGGTGGGGGCTGTGCGTCGACGTGCAGCCGCCCGACCTCGAAACGCGTATCGCGATCCTCCAGTTGAAGGCTGAGCGGGAACACATCACCGTCCCACCCGACGTGATCGAGTTCGCGGCGTCCAAGTTCGACCAGTCCGTTCGAGAGCTCGAGGGTGCGTTGGTGCGTGTGGTCGCGTGGAGCGAGCTGACCGGCCAGCCGATCGATGTCTCCCTCGCCGAGCGGGCGCTCGAAGATCTCATCCCCCAGACCCAGAACGAGATCCCGCCGCCGCTGATCCTCGACGAGACGGCGAAGTACTTCTCGCTCTCGCCGTCGGATCTGATGTCGAAGTCGAGATCGCGACCGCTCACCCAAGCCCGGCACATCGCGATGTACCTCACACGCGAGTGCACCGGGCTCTCGCTGCTGAAGATCGGTGAGATCTTCGGGGGGCGCGACCACACGACGGTGCTGCACGGCATCCGCAAGGTCGAAGATGAGATGCGGGCCCGAGACGCCACCTTCCGGCAGGTCCAAGACCTCACCCGCATCATCCGCGGCCGGGTACGCGCGGCATGAGAGCACCTCGAAGCGTGGGCGGGCCCGCCGTACGCGGCCTGTGGACAACCTCGGTACAGTCGGTGGGTATCGTGCGGCGATCTCGAGCGGAGCGCAGAGCGCCACGTTTTCCCCACGTGTTTCCCACATGTCGGACGGCCCCGTTACGCTGCAAGAACGGGCTCTCCATGCAGGTTTCCACAGCGCCTACTACTACCGGTTCTCTTATCTCTTCAAAGCAGTGATGGCCAGGAGGTGGAGTGAGTGAAGTTCCGATGCGATCGTGATGCACTGTCCGATGCGCTGCAGACCGTGCAGCGCGGCGTGTCGTCCAGACCCGGCATCCCGGCGCTCACGGGCGTGCTGATCGACGCGAGTGACGACGGGCGACTCACGCTCACCACGACCGACCTCGAGGTATCGGCCCGGCTGGCGACCGCCGCCCAGGTGTCCGAGGCGGGTGTGGCGCTCGTTCCCGCCCGCTTGCTTGCCGACACGGTGAAATCGCTGTCCGACGCGCCCGTCGATGTCGAGACCGACCAGTCGCAGGCGCATATCCGCTGCGCAGCGTACGAGGGCACACTCCGGCTGCTGCCCGCCGAGGACTTCCCGGGGCTCCAGGAGCCGAGCGGCACGAAGATCACGGCCGATGCCGGCGCCTTCGCCGAGGCGGTCCATCAGGCCGCACGCGGCGCTTCACACGATGAGGCGCGCCCGGTGCTGACCGGTGTGCTGATCGAGGTGAGCCGTGAGGGCGTCGTCATGGTCGCGACCGATTCCTACCGGCTCGCGGTGCGCGAGCTCGTCGCAACGGCCGACGGTGAAGGCAAAGCGATCGTGCCCGAACGAGCGCTGAGCGAGGCCGGGCGAGCCGCTGCAGCCGACGAGAAGGCATCGCTCGAGATCTTCGTCGATGAGTCGCAGGTGGCGTTCCGTATCGGGGAGCTGACGCTCACGTCTCGGTTGATCGAGGGCGAGTTCCCCAATTACCGCCAACTGCTGCCCGATCAGCACGAGAGTCGCCTCACGATCAGCCGCCAGCAGCTGCTCGACGCCGTCAGCCGCGTCGGGCTGCTCGCTCGCGACACGACCCCTGTCCGCCTCGAGTTCAACGCGCTGGGCGTGAAGCTTTCGTCCTCGAGCCCCGATCTCGGCCAGGCGGTCGAAACGGTCGAGGCGCGCTACGAAGGTGAGGACCTCACGGTCGCATTCAACCCGCAGTACCTCGCCGACGGCCTGCGAGCTGCGAACGGCGAGAGTGTTCGACTCGACGTGCGAGACGGTCTCAAGCCGGGAGTGGTTCGGGGGGATGGCGACGAGTTCACATATCTCGTGATGCCCGTGCGCCTTCCGGCCGCGGTCTCCTGACGGCGTCGCCGCGGGCGCCTCTCGCGATGCATCTGGCATGGGTCGAGCTCCGCGGGTTCCGCAATCATGAGCACACGGATCTGCGACCGCTCGTCGAGGGCTTGACCGTCGTGGTCGGACCGAACGGCGAAGGCAAGACGAATCTGCTCGAGGGCATGTACGTGCTGTATGCGCTCGGTTCGCCGCGGGCCTCGAGCAACGCCGCGTTGGTGCGTGAGGGTGACGAGGCGGCCTACGCACGGGGAGAGTTCCGAACCGCGAACGGCAACGTGCTCGTGGAGGTCGAGATCCCGGTCAAAGGGGCCAGCCGGGTCAAGGTCGACCGGTCGCCGGTTCGCCGCAAGCGGGACCTCCGGCGCCAGGTCCGCGCCGTCTTGTTCGGCCCGTTCGACCTTCCGATCGTGATCGGCGATCCGTCGAAACGTCGGGCGTTCCTCGACGAGGCCGTGAGTGCCTTGTGGCCGTTGAAGGAGGGACTGTTCACCGCGTACGACCGGGTACTCCGACAGCGGAACCGCCTGCTGAAGGAGTGGGATCGACCGGGCATGCCTGCGGGCATCGAAGCCTGGGACGAGGAACTGGTGCAGGCCGGATCGGCGTTGGCGCGCGCTCGCCACGAGGCCGTCGAGTGTTTGGGGCCGCACGCGGCCGCGGAGTTCGCTCATCTCGCCGGGTACGGCGTGGAGGTGCGCTACCGTCCCAACGTGTGGGACGGCGACGATCTCGAGACGGCGTTCAGCGCGCGCATCGATGAACGTCGCGCCGACGAGCTCGCTCGCCGCACGTCGCTCGTCGGCCCTCACCGTGACGACCTGTCGCTGGAGGTCCGGGAGCTCGGCGCGCGTTCAGCCGGGTCGCACGGGGAAACGTGGGCGACGGCGCTGTGCTTGCGGGTGGGCCTCGCCGCGGCCGTCGAGCACGAGCTCGGCGAGCCCCCCGTCCTGCTCGTGGACGATCCGCTCAGTGCCCTCGACCCGGGCCGGCGCGACCGGTTCCTCGAACGACTCTCCGGGCGCGCCGGCCAGGTCTTCGTCTCGGTGGCCGACGAGGCCGACGTGCCCGGGCAAGCCCAGGCCGTGTGGGACGTGCGAGCCGGCACCGTGACGCCGCGGCGGGGCGCGGCCTGATGCCCGACGCGAAGGGGTTCGGGGGCCGCACGCGTCCCCGTTCCGACGACGTGTTCTCGCTCGCCGACATCGTCGACGGGCTCATGCGGGAGGAAGTGTTCAGCCGCGGCATGCCCGTCGCCCAGCTCGCCGCGCGATGGCCCGAGATCGTGGGCGAACGGCTCGCTCGGGAGACCGCGCCGGCGGCCGTCGAGCACGGAGTGCTGACCGTCGAAGTGTCGACGGGGCCCTGGGGCGCACAGGCGACGTTCCTGCACGAGGAGATCCGACGCAAGGCCGACGAAGCACTCGACGGTGTCACGGTCACGAAGGTCCGTGTCGTGGTGCGAAATCGCAGGTAGATGGGGGTTTTTCGGGGGTGGAAACCCGGTCGGGCGTCGGCGCTCTGCGGTAAGATAAGGAGGTTCGTGCGACCCTCCCCGCGCACGCTCCCCGCTCGTGGCGACGGGGGTTCCGCGTGGGCTCTTCACGAGTGTCGTCAGCAACGCCGATCGGAGGCCCGTTGGCAACGAAGACCAAGAAGAGCGCCAAGAGCGCCGGCGCATACGACTCCAGCAATATCCAGGTTCTCGAGGGGCTCGAACCCGTCCGCAAGCGCCCCGGCATGTATATCGGCACCACGAGCTCCCGTGGCCTGCATCACCTGGTCTACGAGGTCGTCGACAACGCTGTCGACGAGGCGATGGCCGGGTTCGCCGACCGCATCGTCGTGACGATCCACGCCGACGGGTCGGTGAGCGTTCTCGACAACGGCCGTGGCATCCCTGTCAAGCCGATCCCAGGAGCCAAGGACCGCCGACCCGCCGTCGAGGTGGTGCTGACCGTGCTGCATGCCGGTGGCAAGTTCGGTGGGGGCGGCTATGCCATCTCGGGTGGGTTGCACGGCGTCGGCGTGTCGGTCGTGAACGCGCTCAGCGAGAAGCTCGAGGTCGAGGTCCTGCGCGAGGGCCACTCGTGGACACAGACCTATGAGCGCGGCAAGCGACTCGCGGCGCTGAAGAAGGGCAAGACCAGCACGAAGACCGGCACCCGCGTGCGCTTCTGGCCCGACCCCGAGGTCTTCACCGAGACCCTGGAGTTCAAGCGCGAGACGCTCGCCGAACGGCTGCACGAGCTGGCCTTCCTGAACAAGGGGGTGGAGATCAGGCTCGTCGACGAACGCGAGACGCCCAAGGTCGAGGAGTCCTTCAAGGCCAACGGGGGGCTCGTCGACTTCGTGAAGTACCTGGCTCAGGGCAAGGACACGGTCAACAAGATCATCGCGATCGACACCGGTACGACCGACGAAGGCGAGGTCGAGATCGCGATGCAGTGGAACACGAGCTACACGGAATCCCTCTACTCGTTCGCGAACACGATCAACACCCACGAAGGCGGCATGCACGAAGAAGGGCTCAAGAAGTCGTTGACGAACGTGCTGAACCGATATGCGCGCTCCAAGGGGCTGCTCAAGGAGAAGGACGAGAACCTGATCGGCGAGGACGTGCGCGAGGGCCTGGTCGCGATCATCTCGGTCAAGCTCCGCGATCCGCAGTTCGAGGGACAGACGAAGACGAAGCTCGGCAACACGTCGATGCGATCGCTGGTCGAGACCACGGTCAACGCCGCATTCGCCACATGGCTCGAGGAGCATCCCGGTGACGCCAAGCGCATCTTCACCAAGGCTTCGAGCGCCGCCAAGGCGCGCCTGGCCGCCCGACAAGCCAGAGACCTCACACGCCGCAAATCGTTCCTAGAGAGCGGGTCGCTGCCGGGGAAGCTCGCCGACTGCCAGCTGAGCGATCCGGCCTCCTGCGAGCTCTACATCGTCGAGGGCGACTCGGCAGGCGGATCGGCCAAGAGCGCTCGCGACCGTGCCACTCAAGCGATCCTTCCGATCCGCGGCAAGATCTTGAACGTCGAGAAGGCCCGGCTCCACAAGATCCTCGAGAACAATGAGATCCAGGCGCTGATCACCGCGATCGGCACCGGCATCGGCGACGAATTCGATCTCGAGAAGGCGCGGTACCACCGCGTCGTGCTCATGGCCGACGCCGATGTTGACGGCGCCCACATCCGCACGCTGCTGTTGACGTACTTCTTCCGATACATGCCGATGCTCATCGACGCCGGGTACGTGTACCTGGCGCAGCCCCCCCTCTACCTGTTGAAGCAGGGCAAGGAGGAGCATTACTTCTACACCGAGCGCGAGTGGGACGAGTTCCGCGAGAACGCGAACGGACGGAAGAACGGCGGCAAGAAGCTGGGTGACCCGCAGAGGTTCAAGGGTCTCGGCGAGATGGACGCCATCCAGCTGTGGGACACGACGATGGACCCCGAACATCGCACCCTGCTGCAGGTGACGCTCGACGACGCCGTGGCTGCCGACCGCCTCTTCAGTGTGCTGATGGGCGACGATGTGCCCTCACGCAAGCACTTCATCGAATCGAACGCGAAGTACGTCCAGAACCTCGACGTCTAGGGAGCTGATCAGTCACCGTGGCCCAGGAAGGTCTCTTCGCCGGCAACGTCGAGCAAGTGCAGCTCGAAGACGAGATCCAGCGTTCCTACCTCGACTACGCGATGTCGGTCATCGTCGGACGAGCGCTGCCCGATGTGCGCGACGGCCTGAAGCCGGTGCACAAGCGCATCCTCTGGGCGATGCTCGAGGCGGGCTATCGACCCGACCGTCCGCACCGCAAGTGCGCTGCCGTGATCGGCGACGTGCTGAAGAAGTACCACCCCCACGGCGACCAGTCGGTCTACGACGCGCTCGTGCGCATGGCTCAGGAGTGGTCGCTGCGCTATCCGCTCGTCGACGGGCACGGCAACTTCGGTTCGGTCGACGGCGACCCGGCCGCCGCGTACAGGTACACCGAGGCGCGGCTGGCCCCGATGGCGATGGAGCTCCTGCGCGACATCGAGAGCGAGACCGTCGACTTCGTGCCGAACTTCGACGGCTACGAGCAGCAACCCACCGTGTTGCCGGCACGGTTCCCGAACCTCTTGGTCAACGGGGCGGGAGGAATCGCCGTCGGCATGGCCACGAACATCCCTCCGCACAACCTGAACGAGGTCATCGACGGCGTCGTGCACTACCTCGAGAACCCCGAGGCGACACCCTCGGAGCTCATGAAGTTCATCAAGGCTCCCGACTTCCCGACTGGCGCCACGATCATGGGGCGCCAGGGCATACGCGATGCGTACGAGACCGGGCGCGGCTCGCTCAAGGTGCGTGCCGTCACCGAGATCGAGGAAAGCTCCAACGGCAAGAACAAGATCGTCGTGAGCGAGCTGCCCTATCAGGTCAACAAGGCGCGCCTGGCCGAGAAGATCGCCGAGCTCGTGAAGCTGCAGAAGATCAAGGACATCGCCGACCTCAAGGACGAGTCCAACCGGGAGGGCATGCGTCTCGTGATCGAGACGAAGCGGGGCGCGAACCCCCACGTGGTGCTCAACCAGCTGTACAAGCACACCCAACTGCAGGAGAACTTCGGCATCATCATGCTCGCGCTCGTCGACGGCGTGCCACGCACGCTGACCCTCGCCGAGATGGTGGGCTACTACGTCGATCACCAGGTCGACGTCGTCACCAGGCGCACGAGGTTCGATCTGCGCAAGGCCGAAGAGCGCGACCACATCGTGCTCGGCCTGCTGATCGCCCTCGACCACCTCGACGAGGTGATCAAGATCATCCGGGCGTCGGCCGACGCCGATGTCGCCCGCAAGAGGTTGATGAGCTCGTTCACCCTCAGCGAGATCCAGGCCAACCACATCCTCGACATGCCGCTGCGCAGGCTCACGAAGCTCGCGCGAACCGAACTCGAGAAGGAACACGAGGCGCTGCTCGAGAAGATCGCCTACCTCACCTCGCTGCTCGAGGACCCGGTGAAGCTGCGGGCAGTCATCAAAGACGAGCTCGTCGAGATCAAGAAGAAGCACGGAGACTCCCGCCGAACCGCGGTCAAAGCCGATGACGGTGATTTCGACGTCGAGGACCTGATCGCCGAGGAAGACGTGATCATCACGGTGAGTCGGGCCGGCTACGTCAAGCGCCTGCCCGTTGATGCGTTCAGGAAGCAGAATCGAGGCGGCAAGGGCGTCCGTGGTCAGAACCTGAAAGAAGAAGACGTCGTGAAGCACGTGTTCACGACCACCACCCACCACTGGATGCTGTTCTTCACCACGAAGGGCCGCGTCTACCGCGTGAAGGCTCACGAGATCCCGGAGTCGGGGCGCACGGCGCGTGGCATGTACGCAGCGAATCTGCCGGGGGTCGCGCTCGACGGTGACGAGAAGGTCAGCGCCGTGATCGACCTGAAGGACTACTCCGAAGGCCGATTGCTGCTGTTCGCGACCCGCAAAGGCATCGTGAAGAAGACGAAGCTGCCCGAGTACGACTCACCGCGCAGCGGATTGATCGCGGTGAAACTTCGGGGCGACGACGAGCTGATCGACGTGCGGTTGACCGACGGTTCCGACGAGGTGTTCCTCGTATCCCGCCACGGCCAAGCGATCAGGTTCAAGGAGTCGCTCGTGCGGCCGATGGGCCGCGACGCCGGTGGCGTGATCGGCATGCGTCTGGCCGACGACGACCGCGTGCTCGCGGTGGGCCTCACCTCCGACGGCGAGGAGATGATCAGCGTCACCGAGCAGGGCTACGGGAAGCGTTCGAAGCTCGGCGACTATCCGCTCAAGGGCCGGGGTGGCAAGGGCGTCATCGGCCACCAACTCACGGGCAAGACCGGATTGCTGGCCGGCGCCTACATCGGAGACAAGAGCATCGACATGTTCGTGATCTCCTCCAGCGGCCAGGTCGTGCGAGTCGGCGCCGGTGATATCAGACGCGTCGGGCGCTCCAGCCAGGGGGTCCGCACGATGCGGGTCGAAGAAGATGCGACGGTCGTGGCCCTCGCCCCCGTGATCACCCAGATGGACGAGGAATAGCTGAGGGGCCGACTCGAACCTTTCCCCTGAGGCGTGGCGTGGCTTCCGTGCTCAACACACGGCGGCAAGGAAGAGGAACGGATCCACCGCCGCGCCGTCGCCTGGGTGCCACTCGAAGTGGTCGTGGGGCGCCGTGGCGTTGCCAGTCATGCCCACGTAGCCGATCACGTCGCCGGCCTTCACTGCACCGAGCTTGCCGTAGGCCGACAGATGCGCGTTGTACACGTAACCGCCCGCCCCGAAGACCTTCACCTGCATGCCCCCGAGATGGCTCGACGACGCGGCGGCGTTCCCGTCGAACGGCGCAACGATGGGTGTGCCGGTCGGAGCGGTGATGTCGTTGCCCTGATGCACGTGCCGCGGAGTCCCCGGCATCTCCCGGATTACACCGAAGTTGTCGGCCACCGCCACAGAGCCGGCCACCGGGCACCGCTTCAACGGGAGCGAGTCGATCCAGTTCGCGAGCTGCTTGCGCTGCGCACGCAGTTCCCGAGCCTTTGCCCGGGTCGTGCGGAACAACTCCCGCTCCTCGGCTCGGAGCTCGGCGAGTCGCTCGATCTGCTCCTTGCGGAACTGGCGGTACTTCGCGAGGTTGCCGACCTCGGCAGCGCTGGGTGCGTTGTGCAGCCGGGCTTGGGTGAACCGGATGCGCTTGTGCAGGACGTGGCGACGCTGTCGCCTGGTCTCCTGGATCTCGACGATCCGCTTCTGCAGGTCGTGGCGCTTATGTAGGGCGACCTGCACCGAGGACTCGGCGCTGGCCGCGACGACGAGGCCCGCCACCAGCAAGCTCCCCGTCACGGCGATCGCCGCCACCCGACCTTTGCGCCCGCGCATCTGCTCCCGTCCCCCGTATCCGCTCGGTTTCCTACGGCGGTATCGGCACGGAACCCGCTGTCCCTTGAGTGGCCGAGGCGGGAGCTACGTAGTCATCCCGAAGTGGTGTCGATCGGGCCGACGTACGCCATGATTCGGGTGTGGGATCGAGCATGACCGCAGGCGTGGTCCTCATCGTGGTGTCGACGGTCGCGTTCGTGGCAGGAACGGCGGGCGTGCGAACCGGCCGCGCCCCGGCCCGATGGTCCGCCGTGTTGGCACTCTCGGGGGTCGGCATCGCGACCGGAGCTCTGTTGGTGCAGGATCGTCCCGACACGGCATCCTGGGTGATCGCGCCGGTCGTCGGCGCCGTGCTGTCCCTCGTGCACGCACGCACGCTGTTCGCTCCCGGGGGTCCTTTCCGCACCTGAGCCTTGCGGGTACTTCCCCCGGTCAGGGCGTACCCTTAGGGCTCCCGTTCCGAGGAGATGGTGCAGACGTCCGACCAACCCGAGACTGCGGAACCCCGCGCGCCCCGGCGTGCCCCCGGTTCCCGGGCGGCCGACCCGCAGCCGCGGGTGGTAACGACCGCGGTCGACGAGCCGGCTCCCGCCTCTTCACCCCCCTCGGCGCCTCCTCCGGCGTCACACCGGTCGGCGGCGCCCCCTGACGGGACACAATCGTCGTCGAGTGGGCCGGCGCGTGCGACCCGTCCACCGGGGGCGTCCCGTCGGTCGCGGGTCAGGGCAGCTCCCCGCCGAACCAGAGTGATCGTTCGGAAGGTCTCGCCGCTCTCGGTGCTGAAGTTCTCCCTGTTGTTCTACCTCTGCTTGATGCTGATCGTGCTCTTCGCGATGGTGATCGTGTACGGGGTGTTGTCGGCTGCCGGCGCCATCGACTCATTCGAGACGGTGCTCGGCTACGTGTTCGGGACCGGGACGACATCGACCGGAGGCGCCGAGCCGCTCGAGATCGACGGGGGGGCGGTCTTCCTCTGGGGATTGGTCGGGGGGCTCGTGTTCGTCGCCGTGTGGTCCCTGATCAACGTGTTCCTCTCGATGCTCTACAACCTGATCAGCGACATCATCGGGGGCGTCGAGATCACCTTGGCCGAGAAGCCATCTCACTGATCCGGCGCGGTCGGGTCGTTTGACAGCCGTTTCAGGGCGTGGCTACGCTGCCGAAGGGCGCGTTCGGGCCCCGTGCGGGCCTTCGGCAGCGGAGCGAGGGGGCCCAGGGCGATCGTGGGGCCTGTAGCTCAGCCCGGTTAGAGCGCTTCCCTGATAAGGAAGAGGTCGATGGTTCAAGTCCATCCAGGCCCACTCCCGGAAGGAGGGCTCGCCCATGGCAGATGACACCACCACGGCGGCTGTCGAGGCCGCCGAAGAGACCAAGAAGGGCGGATTCATGAAGAAGCTCATGAAGATCGCCGTGATCGGCGCCGCGATCGCCGGGATCGTGGCGTTCGTGAAGCGTCGTCGTGGCGACGACCTGGACGACGTCGAATGGCAGGAACTGCCGCCGCCTGCAGGCGGCTGATCGGACAGCGCCGTCGCTCGACGGCGACACAGCATCATCGGAGGGCTCGCCCCAAGGCGGGCCCTCCGTCGTTGGAAGCCGCCGATAGACTCCGCCGCATGAGTGGCGCTGCCTGGGCACTCGCGCACGAGGCGGGCTCGAGGGCCGGTGTGCAGCTCCGTCCGCTGACCTCACTCGAGGACGCAGATTCCGTCAGGAACGTGATGGCCGCGACGTGGGGCGAGGAGCTCCCGCGAGAAACGATCCGCGCGCTCGCGGGTTCCGGCAACGTGCCGTGGGGTGCGTTCGACGGCGACGAGCTGATCGCTTTCGTGCTCGGGTGGGCCGCTGTGGCGCCCGACGAAGGTCTGCTGGAGCACTCCCACATGCTCGCCGCCCTTCCCGATCGGCGCCACCGGGGCGTCGGCTACGCCCTCAAGCTCGCGCAGCGTGCCTCGTGCCTTGACCGCGACATCCACCTGGTGCGATGGACCTTCGATCCGCTCGTGGCACGCAACGCCCACCTGAACATCAACAAGCTGGGCGCGGATTGCGACCGGTTCCATCGCGACTACTACGGGCAGATGCCCGACTCGATCAACGCAGGCGATCGGAGCGACCGACTCGTCGTGCGCTGGCGCCTCGATCGCGATCCGCAGGCGCCCGCGATCCCCGAGGGCGCCCAGCCGCTCGTTCGGAGCGACGGTCCTGCGGCGGCGCCGACCCCGGTCGTGGCCGACAACGCGGCGGAAAGCGAGGCCGTTGCGATCCAAATCCCGACCGATCACGCCGCAGTTCGGGCTGCCGACCCGGGTCTCGGCGCCGCCTGGCGGGAAGCCGTCGGCTCGACCCTCGAGCGCTGCGCCGAGATGGGCCTCGTGGTGACCGCCTTCGACCCCGACCGTGGTGCCGGCCGGCCGACGTACTTCCTCACTCGGGAGGGGTCGTCGTGAGCACCGTTCGAGCGATCGAGCTCCGATCGATTCGGTTGCCGCTGGTGCGCCCGTTCCGAACGAGCTTCGGCACGTCGACGGACAAGGTCTGCGTGCTCGTGCGGGTCGAGACAGATGAAGCCGAGGGATGGGGGGAGTGCGTCGCCGACGTCGAGCCCGGGTTCAGCGAGGAATTCAACGACTCGGCGTGGCTGGTGCTTCGCGATCATCTGGCTCCGCGCGTTCTGAGGGAAGACGACATCGGCATCGACGATCTCGCCCGGGTGCTCTCGCCAGTGCGCGGCAACCCCATGGCCAAGGCGGCATTGATCGACGCGTTCGTCGACGCCGAGCTGAGGGCTCGAGGGGTGCCGCTGGCGACGTGGCTCGGTGCCGACCGCCGGCGGGTTGCGTGCGGTGTGTCGATCGGCATCACCGAGACGACCGAAGAGCTGGTGGAGCAGGTCGACGGGTATCTCGCCGAAGGGTATCGGCGCATCAAGCTCAAGATCGAGCCGGGCATCGATCTCGAGCGCGTCGCCGCCGTTCGCGCGGCTCACCCCGACATCGCGCTCAGCGTCGACGCCAACGCCGCGTATTCGATCGACGACCTCGCCGTGTTCCGGGCGCTCGACGAGCACGCCCTACTCATGATCGAGCAGCCGCTGCACCACGGCGACCTCGTGCGTCACGCGGAACTGCAGCGTGCGATCGACACCGACATCTGTCTGGACGAGTCGATCAGATCGGCGGCCGACGCCATGGCCGCGTTGCAGCTGGGCAGCTGCCGCGTCGTGAACATCAAGCAGGGCCGTGTGGGCGGCATCGTCGAGGCGCGCCGGGTGCACGACGTTTGTCTGGCTGGGGGCGTGCCGGTGTGGTGTGGGGGCATGCTCGAAACCGGACTGGGCCGCGCTCAGAACCTCGCGTTGGCGGCGATGCCGGGGTTCACGCTTCCCGGCGACACGAGCGCCAGCGCCCGCTACTTCCGAGAGGACCTGACCGAGCCGTTCGTGATGGCCGCCGACGGCACGATGGCGGTGCCGACGGGTCCGGGCATCGGGGTCTCGCCCCGGGCCGAGCGCCTGTCTGAGACGACGATCCGAACCGAGGTCGCCACACGCGAGGGATACGCCGGGAAAGTGTGACAAGAATCGTCGCTCCGTTTGACGCGAACCGAATCGCGGCCGTATCGTTCGAGGTGAGAGACCGCTGGGGCCCCCGGGTTCCGGCGGTTTCTCATTTTCCGTCCCGGATGCATCCTTCGACGTGCTTGAGCCGGTAGCCTCACAGGGGCGACCATACGCAGTGCGCGCCAGCGTGCGCTCACGGTCGCCGACGCCGCCAGTGGCCGCGTCCTCTTCGATCGGGCATGGAGAGACATGAAGAAGCGAGTCGTCCAGGCTGGAGAGTTCGAGGTCGTCGATGACGATGGGCGGGTCCGGGTCCGTATCGGGCTCTCGAACGACGACGATCCGTTCTTCTCGTTGCTCAGCCCCGACGGCCAGGTGCGCATGCGCTTCGGGCTGTCCGCCGACGGTGCCGCGGGACTCGCGGTCGGTGACGAGAACGGCAAGGTGCGCGCGACGGTGGGCCTGTCCAGCGACGGCAGCGCGAGCCTCGCGTTCGGTGACAAGAACGGCCGTATCCGGGCCAAGTTCGGCCTGGCCCCGGAAGCCTCGCCCACGATGGGCATGCAGGTGAACGAGGGCGAGCTCTCACAGGTCTATGCGCTCGCCGAACAGGGGTCTCCGACGCTCGGTCTGTACGACCATGCCGGCAAGGTGCGTGTCCGCCTCGGCCTCGCCGCAGAGGGATCGCCCGTGCTCCGGCTGCTCGATCGCGACGGCGAGCTCCGGGCCGTCGTGGGGTTGGCCGGCGACGGATCGCCGTTCGTGCAGTTCCTCGACGAGGCGAAGGCGCCGACCTGGACCATGCGATGACGGGCCGCCGATGACCGGGTGGTGGGCCCTGGCGTTCGTCGTGTTGTGGCTGCTCGTCGTCGTGCTCTGTATCGTCGTGATCGCCCTCGCTCGACAGGTTGGAACCCTGCATCTGCGCCTCGGTCCTCGCGGTGCGCTCGAGATCGACGACGAGGGGCCGGCGCTCGGCGAGCCGCTGCCGACGGTGCCCGCGGTGACTGCCGATGGCTCGCAGGTGTCCATCGGTGGGACGGGCCGCCCCCGCCTGGTCTTGTTCGCATCGGAGACCTGCGTCGTCTGCCGCGAGGTGTCCCCGGGCGTCCCGGCCGCCGCGGCCGCGGGCCGCTTGGATGCGATCGTCGTCCACGATCCCGAGGCCGAACGAACCCTGGGGGTGCCGGGCACGCCGTTCGTCGTGGTGCTCGACGAGGACGGTATCGTGCGCGCCAAGGGAACCGTGAACAACCTCGAACAGGTCGAGGGCTTGG
>JAOUEA010000186.1 GCA_029858935.1 Actinomycetota bacterium | reverse complement strand
TAGGTGCGCCTGAACCGGAGCTCGGCCCTGCGTTCGGGATTGCGCACGCTCTTGGCCAGCACGACGCCGTCGGCCGAAAGGATCAGCCCACGCTCGACGCGGTACTCGGCGATGATCTGACGCCTGGCGTTGGCAGGTTTGGCCTTGATGTCGTCGGCGGCGATGACCTGCACGTACGAAAGCTGGGCGAACAACAGCGCGAACAACGCGACGAGTCCGATCCCCAGCCGCCGGATGCGCCTATCCACGGCTCCGCTCCATCGCTCCGGAGGACACCCGGATCAACAAGGCGAGCATGATGAACGTCGCCACCCGGCTCGATCCTCCGTAGCTCACGAGAGGCAGGGGCACCCCGGTGAGCGGGATCAATCGGGTCACGCCGGCCACGATCGCGAACGTCTGCAGGGCGAGGATCGTGGTGAGTCCGGTGGCGAGCAGCTTGCCGAAGGTGTCGGTGCGTTCCATCGCCACACGCAGCCCGCGCGCGATGAGGATCAGGTAGAGCAGCAGCAGCGCGACCGCCCCGATCATGCCGAGCTCCTCGCCGAACGCCGCGAAGATGAAGTCGCTGCCGACGTAGGGGATGAGCGTGGGCGATCCCTGCCCGAGCCCGGTGCCGACGATCCCCCCCGTCGCCATCGCGAACCACCCTTGGGCGAGCTGGAAATAGCCGAGCCCGGTGACCTTGCCGGGATCGAGCGCATGGAGCCACGTATCGACGCGCGCCTGCACGTGGTCGAACGCGAGGTACCCGAACCAGGCACCGGCCGCGAAGAGCACGAGCCCGATCCACAGGTAGGCGACCCGGCCGCTCGCAAGCCAGAGCATCACGACGAACACCCCGAAGAACAGCAGCGACGCACCCATGTCCCGCTCGAGGAACAGCACCGCCAGCGACGCACCCCACGCCGTCAACAAGGGTCCGAGATCCTTCGCTCGAGGCAGCCCGAACCGCCCGGAGCCGGCGGCGAGCAGCTCCTGCTTGTCGGTCAGGTACGCCGCCAGGAAGACGACGATGAAGATCTTGCCGAACTCCGCCGGCTGGAACGAGAACGGCCCGACCTCCGCCCACAGCCGCGCGCCGTTGATCTCCCGCCCGATGCCGGGCACCACCGGCAGCAGCAGCAGCACGACGCCGACGAGGCCCAGCGTGTACGTGTACGCGTTGAGCTGCCGGTCGTCTCGAACGAACCACAGCGTCAGGCAGAACGCCGCGAGCCCCACCAGCAGCCACATCGCCTGCTCGCGCGCGACCGTCGACTCGCCGCGCGCGACCATGATGCGGTACAGCATCGCGATACCGAGTCCCGCGAGCACGGTCGCGGTGGGAAAGAGCACCGGGTCGGCCCGCGGCGCGGTCCATCGCACGACGAGCCACCCCGCGACGAACGCGGCGCAGAAGACCACGCTGTAGATGACGACGTCACGCGGGGTGCGTCCTCTGAGCCCGAGCCCTGCCATCGCGTACGCCGCGATCGAGATCACGAGCGCGACGACGAGCAGCCACAGCCCCGTGACCGGACGTCGGCGGGTATCGGTGGCGGGGAGGGCGACCTCGCTCACGCCGCGCCGCCCCCGTTGCCGCCCCCATCACCTGTGCCCGGCGATGCGGCATCGGTGACGTCGGCGCGCATCTGCTCCACGATCGCGAACGCGTCGGCTCTGTTCTCGGCGCTGATGCCGTCAGGCAGATCTCGATACACCTCGATCGCGACGACGTCGGCGGCCGCGATCTCGGTCTGGGTGTCCACGTCGGCCAGCGTGATGCCCAGCGGATGAGCCGGGATGCCCTGGAACACGGCGACCTTGCCGTCGGATTCACCCACGTACCACTGGCGATCGACGTAGGCACGCACCCCGAAGAGCACGGCAACGATCACCACGACCGCGATGACGGCCCCGGCGATCAGTCGCTTCAGACTCGGCCATCGCGATGGCGAGGGAAGCTGGCCGGGGGGCGGGTCGCCGTCCTCCGAGAGCGCGTCCAGCACGAGCACGGTGATGTTGTCGATGCCGCCGGCACGATTCGCGGCCTTCACCATGCGATCGGCGGCACGCTGCGGGTCGGGCTCAGCTTCAAGGATCGCCTGGATCTGGTCTTCTGCGACCATGCCGGTGAGCCCGTCGCTGCACAACAACAGCCGGTCGCCGTCGAGCAGCGGAAGGGTGTCCTCATCGACCGCGACCGTCTCCTCGGTGCCGATCACCCGCGTCACGACGTTGCGATGTGGATGCACGGCGGCCTCCTCCGGGGTGATCTCGCCGGCCCTGACCATGCGCGCCACGAGCGTGTGATCGTTCGTGACCTGGCGCAGGTCGCCGGCCCGCAACAGGTAGGCGCGGCTGTCGCCCACATGGGCGAATCGTGCGGTCGCGTCCTCCACCATGACGGCCGTGAGGGTCGTGCCCATGCCGCTCACGGCCTGGTCGGCTTCGGAACGTGAGTGAACCGCGCGGTTCGCCTCGCGCACCTGGTCGGCGAGCGAGCCCTTCCCCTCCCGGAAGGCGGCTTCGACGATCTCGAGCGCGAGGCTCGACGCGACATCGCCGCCACGGTGCCCCCCCATGCCGTCGGCCACCGCGTACAGCGGCGCATCGACGAGGTAGGAATCCTCGTTGACCTCGCGCACGCGCCCGATGTCGGTGGCGACCCCGACGTCGATCCTCATCGCCGCAGCTCCAGCACCGTCGTGCCGACTCGTACGCGGTCGCCGGGCTGCACCATGGCGGGCGAGGCGAGGCGCTGATCGTTCACGAACGTGCCGTTCGTCGAGCCGAGATCCTCGACGTACCACGAGCCGTCCTTCGCGAACAGGCGCGCGTGCTGCTGGGAGATGTAGGTGTCGTCGAGTGCGAGTTCGCACTCGGCGGCTCGCCCCAAGACCATGTTCCCGCTCACTGGCACCGAGCGCGGCTTCGAGCCTTCCTCGTGCACGACGACCATCGATGGTCCGGGCGGCACGGTCGGCTCGGCCGCGCCGGCATTCTTCGATCCCCGGCGAGTGCGCGGCGCGGTCTCGACCGTGAGCCCGCGGACGACCCACCGCATCGAGCGCCAGATGAACAGCAACAGCAGTGCGAAGAGCCCGTACTTCAGGGCGGAAAGGGCGAACGGGGTCACGCTCTGAGCGAGCATGTCCGCCATCACGCTCCTCCCGCCCGGTAGACGAGCACCGTGGTGCCGATCGTGATGCGGTCGCCGTCGTCGAGCGTCGTCGATTGCACCGGATGACCGTTGACCTCGGTACCGTTGGTCGATCCGAGGTCGGTGAGCGTGGCGACGCCGTCCTTCAGCCTGAGCTGTGCGTGGCGCCGAGATGCTCCGCGGTCGGTCAAGGTCACGTCGCATTCGGGGATGCGACCGATCGTCGTGGTGGCCCCGGCAAGCGTGACCGTGCGTTCGCTACCCCTCTCTCGAACCACGAGCCAGGGTGCCGCGGAGCCGGCAGGTTCGACCTTCTCGGGACCTTCGACGAGCGAGGCGGTGCACCCGAAGTCGCCCTTCTTCAACCGGTCGTCGACATCGAAGGTCACCTCGGGGGGTCCGACCAGGCCCCACCCTCTTTCGCTCGCGTTCTCGACCATCACAGAGCCCAGCTCTTTCGCGATCGCCGTCTCGGCGTGCTCGAGCCGCTCGTGGTCGTCGGCGGAGAGCGTGAACTCGAAGTGGTTCGGCGCCCAGACCTCGTTCACGCCGACGGTTCGACCTGCATCCATCTCCTTGATCAAGCGTTTCGCGAGTTCCACCGGCTGCACGCCGGAACGGAACGTCTTCGAGAAGAGGCCTTCGACGAGGCCCCCTAGACGTCGTTCGAAATCGCGGAGGTTTGGCACAGGCGGTCACGCACGGGGCGTGCGGGAGCCCCGTTCCCGGCGCCTATGTTACGCCCGGGGGTGTGACGAACCCGTGGCGGCCTGATCGGTCGTGGCCGGCCCGCCGCCGGGCCGGTGCCGGCGCTCAAAGCCCGCTCCGTCGACCTGACCGTGCGGTTCCAACGGGTTCGAGAAGCCGAACCGCTCGTCGGGAGGAAGCTTGCCCCACCGCCATTCGCGCACTTCCCAATAGGTCCTGCGCGCGAACACGAGGATCAGCACGGCCAACAGGAACCGCAGGGTCGCCTGCGGTGAGACGGACACGTAGCCACTGATCACGCCGATCGACGAGGCCAGCACCCAGGCCGTGAGTGCGATGAACCCGGTCACCGCCATGAGGTTCATCAGTCCGTCGAAGTCGATGTGGTGCGAGCGGTCGGTCATGGCAATTCCGGGTATCGGCAGATACCCGCTTCCGGGTACATCGGTCGAAGGGATGCTTCTCATGTTCACTCGTTCGGGGGACGGGGGCACGAGTGGTCTTGTTACCATCTCCACCCTTGGTCTCGATCCCACTCGGGCGAGTGGCGGAATTGGCAGACGCGCAGGATTCAGGTTCCTGTGTCCGAGAGGACGTGGGGGTTCAACTCCCCCCTCGCCCACCAGCAGGACTTGCGGCGACGACCCTCGCGATGTTTGATGTGCCCCGTTTGCGAGCAGGAGGAACCCGTTCGATGTCCACGTTCGTCATCGTTCCCGGAGCCTGGGATACGCCTTCCACGCTGGAGCCGCTGGTCGAGCGATTGCGGTCGGCCGGCCACG